>JAGHDE010000131.1 GCA_021160085.1 Pseudomonadota bacterium
TATATACTGATCCCTGTAAACTGATATATACTGACCCCTAAACCCCGTACCCGATTTTGGTCATTTGATATTTGGACTTAGCGCCCTTCGGGCGTGATTTCTTGACGGGATTAACTGGATATACATGATTTTTTACTTTTTTCATATCCTGATCATCCTGTATATCCTGTCAAAAAATGGATATTCCTATGCTATGGACTTAGATATTGTTTAGGCCTGCCCTGGCGCGGTCTGGGCCAGGGTCTGGGCCAGGGTTTCCAGTTTCAAATTTCAACTTTAGCCACTATTCCTTGGTATTCTTCCAGGATCTCTTCCGCGTGGGCCTCGATGCTCTTGACTGGTTTTATGTTGTTCATAAGTTTCGGAAGAAGTTCAGGGGAAAGAAGGACCTTTTCCAAACAGTCTTTCAGCCCTTCCACGCTTCCCGCCTCAAAGAGAAGCCCGTTTACTCCGGGCTCGATCAGCTCCTTCAGACCCCCCATGTTGCTGGCGACAACCGGCGTTCTGGCGGCCAGGGCGGAATAGACAATGAGAGGGGTATTTTCGTACCAGAGAGAAGGGACCGCTAAAAGATCGATTTTGGAAAAAATCTTGCCCAGATCATCCGGAGGAAATGTGCCCATCAACCGAATTCGCTGGTCGTCCCCCATGATCTTTTTGAGCTTTGCTGTATACTCCTCAAACTGTTCAGTGTTGCCATAAACATAGAGCCGCAGGCGGTCAGATTCAATCCTGCGAAATGCCTCGACCAATATGTGGCATCCCTTATGGCTGGTCAGGGTTCCGATAAAGGCGACTCGCAGTTTTTGGGAAGACTGCCTGGCTGCTTTCGGAATTTTGCTGGTATCTATCCCAAACGGCAGATACTTCAGTTTAGCGCTACCCATGTCATTCTTGGCGTACATATTCTCTAAAAACCGGGAGGGGGCAATGATGGTGTCGACCTGCTCAAGCATCTGCCGCAGAAAAGAGGTTCGGTTAAGGGCGGCTTCTAACGCTCCATAATGCGCCGAGCGATTTAAAGAGAGGATGGCTTTCATAAAGAAGCTGATTTTAAAGAAGGTCTTTTGGGCCGAAGGCGACCATTCTAAATATTTCTGATAAGGAGACAGAAACGAGGGGAGGTAGCATTTCAGGCAATCCGCAGGATTTTTTGGCCCCTCACAGACCTCTTCGTTATCCCGGAGCAGTTGCATGCGGGGACAGATAAACCAGAAGTCGGTTAAGGTGAGGATGGCGGGAATCTTTAGTTTAGCGGCGGCTTCGATAACCGCGGAGGTGAGAAAAGCACAGTGGGTAAAGTGGACAACATCCGGCTTGAACTCGCGGAAACAGGCCCGGGCCCATTCCCCCATCAGCGGGTTGTAATATTCATAGTAGACTGGGTTGGGAGCCAGCCTGGGGTCATAGCAGAGTCGGCGAACCGGGATGTTGTCATATTCATCATCAATAATCCCCTGGCGAGGTATTCCCTGAAGGTGGTTGTGTTCATAACAGAGGACCGCAACCTCATGTCCCTTCTTTTGCAGAGCTTTTGCCAGTCCAAGGGTGTAGGTTTCAGTCCCGGTAACATGGCGTGGGAAGAACTGGTGAAGCACATAAATAATTCTCACTGTTTATCTCCACCCTTAAGAAGCCGCTTGCAGGTTCTCATGACCTTAATCAGGGGATGATTCAGAATCTGTTCCAGATTTTGAGTATGCTGCTGGTAAGAGTCGATGCTGGCTTCGAGTGCTCCAATCCTCCCGGCAAGAAAGCTGTTCTGCTCCAGGCTGAAAAGCAGCCTGGTCTCCAGGTCCTTTGATTCTTCCCCTGTCTTTTTTATTATTTCATCCTTTCCCCCGATTACCTTTGTCAGGTTTTCACTGTGGGTTATCAGGTTTTGGATAGCCTTATCCTTCTCCTCAATCGTTATATCCTTCTTTTTAATCAGGTCCAGGTTCAAGAGTTCGATAAGCAAGGCCGCCGGGAGGAAGTTAACCTCCGGGTTTTTATCCTCAGCAGAAATCAGCTTGTTTAACCCGTCTCTTTTTTTCCTGGAAAATGAATTCCGGCAGCCGATGATAAGATGCCGGTAGGCCGGGGATCGATTGTCAAAGGGATAGTGGTGTTTGTTGTAATACTGGCTGATTTTGCGGTTTATCCGGTTTAGTTGCGGGTCCGCATTTAGATAAAAATGGAGCATTATCATAAGGAGCCAGTGGGAGAGATAGCCATTGGGAAGAACCATGGTCGAGAACCCCTTTTTTTCAAGCAAGCTGATTGTCTCCTCTTTGTTGGGGAGGGGATTGCTCAGGTGTTCGTCCAGAAAGCGGTGGGTATGCTGAAGTTTTGCCTGGATGAATTCGGAAAGTATATTTTCAGCTTCTCTCAGCGCGGGATCGGCAAAAGGCGCTCCTATAAAAACATACTCCTTGCTTACCCGCACAAGTTCGGTAACAAAATCATTCCGGTTTTCCGGAGAAACATGTTCTAAAACATCAAGGGAGGCGGTCAGGTCAAAACTTTCATCGGGGAAAGGGAGTCTGAGTCCGTCAACAGTCTGAAAGTTGGGAATATCGCAGTGTTCCAGGTCAACGATGGTAACATCATCCTGGGGAAAAAATCCCCGGATTTGTCCGGGCGCTCCGCCCACTTCCAGAATTCGCTGGGTATTCCCCGCTTCCCTCACTGCCTCTACTGACTGCTGGAGGATTCGGTAACGTTGATACTGATCAACCGGCAATGAGAGGTTGTAATCCGAGAATTCTTTTTCCGCAACCTTGACAGCAACATCTTTAACTGTAACGCTGTTTTCATTGTTGCACTGGATGGTGAGCTGATGCCCTCCGGAAGGAAGCAAAAACCCATTGGTCTTGATGAGCCAGCCTTCTTCCTTTCGGTCTTTTTTTTCTATCCCGATTTTCTCCTGCCGGGTGTGAAAAAAGAGGGAGACATCCTCTCCACAGCTTATTTTCAGGTTGGCCTCGATTGGATTTTTCCCGCCATTGTAGATGTATAGGGAAGCATTTTTTTTAAAGTATCGCACCCTCTGGTTTTCGGCTTTTTCCTCGAGGCTTGACCAGCCCTCTCTCAGAACTGCCTGACAGCTTCCCGGAGTTATCTTCAGGATGTCGGTCTTACTTCCCAGATAATCCCGGTTAAAGCCCGCAAGAAATGAGAAAGCTTTTTCAGAGATCGGGCTCTTTATTGCCAGGATTTCCAAGTTAAAGGGCTCCCCGTAAAACCGGAGACGGGCGGTAAGCCCCAATCGTTCCATCTGGTTCATCCAGAAGGAGGGAGGCCTTTCGGAAAGATGGGTTTCCTCCTTACGGTCAAAAAAGAGCGGGTCCGGGGTACTGAAAAGGAGGATTCCTTCAGGCTTAAGAACCCTCACCATCTCCTCAAGCCCGGCTTCTGGTTCATAAAGGTGCTCGATCAGGTCAAAGGCGGTAACAACATCAAATGTTTCACTGCTGAAAGGAAGCCGCTCTGCCAGTCCTTGAGCGGGTTTCGGATCGAGCCCGGAAGCCTGTTTGAGGGCGTAGGCGCTGATGTCCACCCCGAAAGCGGATATTTCTTTCTCCCGAGCCTCGTTCAGAAGATAACCGAAGGCACAGCCCACATCCAGCCAGCGGATATGAGAGCCTTTAAAGGGTTGGATAAAGTCGATATATTTTTTCCAGACCGGATGGGCTTCTTTATAGCCGATCCCGGGGTAGCCGCTGTTTTCTCCGTGAAAGTACCCTTCTCCGTAAATGCTGGATAATTGCTTTAAATTTAAGGTCATATTAATTTCTTTTGATTATTCAGGTCCTTTTGCCGATCACCTTAGCCGGAACCCCTCCCACAATATGATAGGGTTCAACATTATCCGTTACCATTGCGCCTCCAGCTATAACCCCACCCTCTCCAATTATAACTCCAGGAAGGATCAGGCTATTGCTTCCAATCCAGACATCATCATGGATTATAATCTTTTTGCTTTCCACCCCTTGCGCATTGATCAAAATGTTTTTATCTTTGCAAAGATGATTGGCTCCAATAATGGAAACAAACTGTCCGAGCATGATATTATTTCCAATAATAATTTTTTCGTCCACCGCCCGTATGTTGCAATAGCTTCCAATGACTACATTATCTCCAATTTCAATGTTATGGTGTCCAATGAATATAACGGTGGGCTCAATAGATGTGTTACTTCCAATTTTCATCCCGTTTTTTTCGGCTAAATCAGCGGAAAGCAGGTACATGGCGTGTATCAGCTTAGATTCATAATTTCTAAGGTTGGGGTCAGGCATCCTTTTTTTTAGGATCTCAAGAAAATTGCAATACTCCTGAAGATTTTTATTGTTTAGAATTTCCCATAAAAATTTCAGTTTTTTAAAAATTGACATAAATAACTTCCTTTTTTTGGTATGCGTCTGCCCCTGTCTGCCCGGATCCAGTGTCAATAATGATCATTTTTTATGAAATTCAGATGCTTTTCCCTGAAGGGCAGCATTTTTTGCAGCGAACTCTGATGTATTTCAGCCTTTTAACCGCAAAAATTCGACATTGGTGTTCGGAATCGAAAAAATTCCTACTGGCGGCTGCTCCGAAATATTTTTAACCACGACGGCATCATAAATCCAGTGGCATTGTGAATGTTTTTCAACTGTTCCATCCCCAACAGCAACAGAGATGAGATAATCTCCATTCAGAAGATTTGGCCACTCATTAAGCCGAAAAGTTACAATACCACTCTGTCCGGATGAAAGCGGAGAAACCGGATATTTCATCAAGACAGTATTATCACCAAAGATTTCCTGGCCCAGACGATTTTTTACAATATAACCAAAAATTGGTTTTGCAATTTTTTCATGAACTCGCAAGAATATGCTTATTTCACACTCCTCGCCCGCATAAACAAGTCCCTTGCTTCCGTTCCTGGAAATAAAACGTATTGATTCTATGGTTGCTTTCCGATTTCCAAACTGCCGGAGCTCTTTTGTAACCGGAACGAACTTCTGTAATGGATATTTGGTTTTAGAAGATCGGGATATTTCAGACTGGGATTTTTCCAGCCCCATATCCCCTTCGTACATAAATTCAAGGTATTTTTCCACCACAAATTTTGGTTCTCTATTAAGCCGGAGCTTTCCCGCCTCAATCCAGAGAACCCGGGAACACAACTCGGTAATCGCGGCCATGTCATGCGATGCAAATATCACTGTTCCCTTCTGGCAAAATCGCCTTATCTTCGCCATGCATTTCTGCTGGAAACGGGCATCTCCCACTGAGAGCACTTCATCCACTAACAGAATATCAGGCGAAACATTTACTGCGACCGCAAATGCCAGACGCACATACATGCCGGTGGAGTAAGTCTTTACCGGCTGTTCGATAAAGCTTCCAATGCCGGCAAATTCAGCGATCTCATCGTAGCGGGCATCAGTCTCAGCCCGACTGAGACCCATAATGGCGGAATTGACATAGACATTTTCCCGGCCGGTGAACTCGGGATTAAAACCCGCGCCTAACTCCAGCAGAGCCGCCACCCGTCCTCTGACCTCGATCTCACCCGCGGTTGGATTTACCGTGCCGCACATAAGCTGCATCAGGGTTGATTTGCCGGAACCGTTCGAACCAATGATTCCCACTGTCTCCCCTTTTTTAATTTCGAACGAAGCGTTCTTAAGAGCCCAGAACTCCTCATAAAATCGCCTTTTTCCCCGCCAGAGAGACTGTTTCAACCGGTCAAGCGGCTGATTATAGATCTGGTAGCACTTGCCTATTGATCTGGCATGGACAGCAAAATCATTGAGCATTTGAGAAGTTACTCACTTTAAATCAGAAATTCGCAAAATAACAACTCTTGTAATAACCGGTCAGACAACATCGGCAAAGGTTTTCTTGCTTTTCATAAACCAGGCATACCCAAACATCAACATCAGGGCGGACAGAACCAGTCCCGCAAAGAACCAGGGCCAGTCCGGCGTAAGCCCCCAGATCACCACCCGGCGCGCATCTTCGACAAAGATTGCAATGGGATTGATCCGGAAGATAACCCTGAGATTTTCCGGCACGGCAGTGATTGGATAAAAGATCGGGGTAAGAAAAAAGAGCATGGTGGTAAAGATGTTGATGGTAGCGCCGATGTCCCTCACAAACACCCCTATGGACGCAAGAAAGTATCCCCACCCCAGGGAGAACATCATCATCGGCAGCCAGACAAGCGGAAGCAGAAGCGCCGTCAGAGGGATGGAGTGATAGACTGTTAGAATTCCAATCAGAAGCACGGTCAGGCTGAAGAGAGCGCTGATTGTCACGCTCAGAAACCTTACCAGAATCAGGATTTCAAGAGGAAAAACCACCTTCTTGACATAATTGGCATGGGCGAGGATGATGGTGGGGGCGGCATTGACTACCTCGGCAAAGAGGCTGAAGGTTATCAGCCCGATGAAGAGGGTGAGGGCAAATGCGGCCCGGCCTTCTTCCGGTTCCACTCCCCAGCGCGCCGAGAAGATGACTGAAAAGACAAAGGTATAGATAATCAGCATGATAAGAGGCTGAATTATCGACCATCCCAGTCCCACAACCGACCCCTTGTAGCGTCCCACCACTTCCCGCCAGGTTAGCTGCCGGATCAAGTTCCGGTGATGCCATATATGAACGGCAATCCGAAAAGGATTAAGAAACCCTGCCGCCTTCATTCTCCGGGGAGAAATGGTTGTAATGGTGTCAGACATATGTAATAATTACTATAATTAATGAATTACTAATCAAGCCTCTCCCCCGACCGGGAAGCGAGGTTGAGGTTATTCTTTTATCATTTCTTCGGTAAAAATTCAACTGAATTGTAATGCCAAAGTTCACCGCCTGATTTTATAAGTATATCTTTTTATGAACAAAATGAATAATAGAATACGAATGAAAAGCATCTTTTTTCTCCGATTTCTTGCAGTGATGCTGATAGTTATTCATCATTTACCCGCTCTGCTTCCCCGGAATCCGGGAGATTTACCGCTTTTTCCGGTAACCTTTTTTTTTGTTTTGTCTGGTTTTCTAATTACTTTAAACTACCGGCGCTTTACAAACCTTAAAGATTCCATCTATTTTTTCCGGAATAGAATAGTAAGCATATATCCACTCCATATCCTGATGTTCTTTGTTTGTCTATCTCTTCTTTATCTGCGAAATCTCCCCATAAACATTCCCGCGGCCACCGCTAATATTTTTCTGCTCCAATCTTATTTCAGCTCAAGAACCTTTTACTTTTCTTTTAACAGTGTCAGCTGGTTTCTCTCCAGCCTATTTTTATGCTATATCGTCTTTGCTTTTATAATGTATAAACCACGCAGCAATTTCTGTATTGCTTTCTGCCTGTCTATCTTATCTCTTATCTGCTCCATTATATATATCGAAAATCAGGAACATCCAACATTTTCACTTATACAATGGCTTCTTTATGTATTCCCCCCTAACAGATTATTGAATTTTTTATTTGGCATGGGTGCGGCAGTTTTGTTTGCAAGGCTGTATAACCGGCTGAAAAGCGGCATTAGCCTGATGTTTGCAACGTTATTAGAGGCAATTTCTTTGCTTGTTGTTTATGATTCTATTTTTGCCAAAACCATATTAAATTTTTTCGTTGATTCATTTCTTCTAATGGCGCCTTTTTTCAGAGAAACTGCTTTTCATTTTATTAATAATTATTTTACAGGAGCCTTTTCTGCGGTCTTATTGATATTTATCTTTGGACTTGAAAAGGGCTTGATATCTAAAATTTTCTCAATGCGTTTATTCATTTTTTTAGGTGAGATCAGCTTTTCTCTCTTTATTTCCCATCAGCTCTTTTTCAGGTTTTTGAGAAGCTGGAGAAAATTTTTTATAGATAATTACGGCGAGTTATTTGTAGCTCTTTCAGTATGTATATTAGTAATACCGATATCTATTTTTATACATAGATTTGTAGAAATTCCCCTTCGGAGAAAACTTGGAAAGGCTGGCTTGAAAAGCGCTCCTGTTTGAGCCTGCCCCGGATCGGGAAGATAGATGAATGCGGCTGTTTTTTTGAAAATTAAGGAGCTTCATTCCGATCTGTCATCAGGGGCTGTTGGCTAAAATTGACCAGTTTCTTTTTCCGGGAGAGGGAAAAATGGCTGAATTTGGCCAGCGCTGCGGCTCCTTTTAGATCCGAATACCTAAAGCCCTGGCCCAGACCTAACTTACGTACTAAATCCTAAGCACTAAATCCGAAATCCTAAACAAATTCAAAATTCAAATTTCTCAATGTTCAAAACCCGTAACCGGCAACTTATAACTTTAAGCATTTTAGGAGCTTATAACTTTAGACACTTCAAACCTAACCCCTGACACCTGAACCCCATACCCGATTTCGGTCATTTGATATTTTGATTTAGATATTGTTTAGAGTTTAGATATTAGGATTTAGGATTTTTAGTCCCCTGTGGCACAAATATTGCTTCCTTTAATCTACAAAAGTTGATTTAACAAAGAAGGACAACAAGGGGAAATAGAGATGGGAAAAAAAGTTCTGGTTGGGTTGATGGTGTTTTTTGGCGGTTTTTTTCTGACTTCGGGAGCCTTTGCCGGGTTCTTTCAGTTTATTGAGCCCGGGTTTACTGAAAATGTTTTGAAGGAGAGGGTTGAAAACGATCTTTTTCTAAACATTAACACGGTTGCGGTTGACAACATGGGAAATCTCTACTTTTTGACGGATGACTGCGCGAGCGTGTTAGGCGAATATGAATCCCTTACCCTGGCGGAGTTAGGGGAGATTACGTATACCGCAAACCTTATAAAGCTCACCCCGCGGGGTGAGGAGAGCATTTTTGCGGAGGGAAAGATACCCCTCAAGAGTTCAATCGGCGGCCTCTTATTTGGCCTGGGCAGGCAGAGCCTGTTGATTTTTTTAACCTCTTTTGAGATTGATGAAGAGGCCTGCCCGTTTCTCTCTCCGGAGAGTTTGACTATTGAGCTCAACCCGGAAGATTTTTTTGGAGAAGGTGATGGGACAACCGCCTGGAACTGGTCGGGACTGGAAGGCTGTTTTTTCGAGAAGGTCTCCATCATTGAAATTACCGGGTTCAGTATATTTCCTTTTTAGTCGAAACTTGAAATTGGAAATTTGAAACTGGCCCCTGAACCCTGGTCCCGATTTTGGTCATTTGATATTTTGATTTAGATATTATTTAGAGTTTAGATATTAGGATTTAGGATTTTAATAAGAAGTGCCTAAAATTAAAATGAAGAAGACAGGTTTGATAATTCTAAGTGTGGTTTTTATGGTAGCCGGTCTGGTCTCTTCCGTGCCTGCGGGGGAGGAAGGATCAAGATCAAGCCTGGATAATAAAACAATTATTGAAAAACTGGCCCGTCTAAAAGAGGGGCAGAATGGATTAAATAAAAGGATAGACGACCTGGGAAAACGGCTGGATGGCCGGATAGATGACCTGGGAAAGAGGATAGATGACCAGGGAAAACGGCTGGATGGCCGGATAGATGACCTGGGAAAGAGGATAGATGACCTGAGGGGTTTGATGTATGTGCTTTTAGCCGGAATGTTTGTTTTAGTAGGGTTTGTGATCTGGGACCGAAGGACAGCCCTTTCCCCGGCAATAAGAAGATCCGACACCCTGGAGAGGGCGCTCAAGGAGTTTGCCCGAAAAGAGCCTAAAATGGCTGAGGTATTAAAATCTTTAGGCATTCTTTGATCAGGGATCAGGAGTCAGGGATCAGGGGTCAGGGGTCAGGAGTCAAAGGGCAGAGGTCAGTGGTCAGGTCTCAGGTCTCAGCCAGTCGGCTTTATCTCGACCTTGGGATAGTCCATGACATGGCCCGTGTCAGACTGAATGGCAA
>JAGHDE010000080.1 GCA_021160085.1 Pseudomonadota bacterium
CAGGTTATCAGGTTATCAGGTTATCAGGTTATCAGGTTATCAGGTTATCAGGGCAATTACCGCATCATTTATCGTATCGAAACCAAACAAATATCCATTCTCACGATTCGATACAGTAGACAAATATTGCCGATAAATGAAATTAAGGCATAACAAATGCGTGGACAAGCGACGGGAAAAGCCTGCCGGCTTTCAGCGCGGATGATTAGCGGCGTTATCTCAAAAGGAGTTAAACTATGAAACGATTGAAAACTTGATCAACAAATACGCTCCCAATCAGAATCTTTTCTATGCGATTAAGATTACAGGACAATTCAGATCGATGAAAACGAGAAGTGTTCCAGGTCAGCAAAAGCCCTATCCGCCACTCAAGGAAGTTACCAGTAATCAACCCGAGTTTAATATGAAGAACATTTCCGGCACAATAGTCGGTTTCAGGTGCCCTCCCTATGTTGAAGGCATCAATGTTCCCGGATATCACTTACATTTCATCAGTAGTGATCGAACTCAGGGAGGGCACGTTCTGAGTTTCGAAATTGCAGCCGGAAAATGCGAAATCGACGTTCTTAACCAGTATTTTTTGACGCTTCCGGCGAATACCAAAGAATTTGCCGAGACCGATCTGTCAAGAGACCGGAGCAAAGAACTGAAGGATGTAGAGAGAAGATAACGGGCGGGATGCAGGCGACGGCAAATGCCAGAAGTAGTCTGCCATGCCCTATGCACATCTTACAGAAAATGAGAGATATGTCATCAGTCATTTAAAGGTGGAACGCTGATAAAAAACTTATTTGATTAATTGGTGACAGGAAAGGACAACAGATTATCCGCATCAACAATCAATGGCGAATTTGTTTTAAGTGGAAAGATGGAGATGTATGGATTTGGGTAACAGTTTCTGGTAAATCTGGCATTTGGAGAAAAAGAGGCAGACAGATTAATGACAACTACGGCTCCATCAGATAAATCAGACTACGTTCTTATTAAAGGGGGAGTGATCGTTACTATTAACCCCGCTGATGAGATTATTGAAGATGGCTACGTGTTGATTAAAGCGGACCAAATAATCAGCGTCGGAAAATTACAAGATGCTCCTCCGGACTCTGCAGTTGAGGAAATTATTGATACCCGAAACTGCCTGATTATGCCCGGCCTGGTCAATACGCATACCCATGCTGCCATGGCTTGTTTTCGGGGTCTGGCTGATGACCTGCCTTTAAAAACCTGGCTGGAAGAGTATATATTTCCGCTTGAATCGCGTTATGTTAACCCTGTTTTTGTATATCAGGGGACTCTATTGGCAGGTCTGGAAATGATTCATTCAGGAACCACCTCTGTTTGTGACGGCTATTTTTTTGAGGAGGCTGCCGCACAGGCATTTATGAATTTAGGACTGCGGGCTGTAGTGGGGAAAGGTATCGTAGATTTTCCTGCCCCTGATAACCCTGACCCCGATTTAAACATTGAAAATGGGAAAAAATATGTGGGGCAATGCCCTTCGAATTCCCTGGTAACGCCTGCCTTGTTTTGTCATTCTGCTTACACCTGCAAACCGGAAACATTACAAAAAATAAAGAAAATATGTCAGTATCATTCGATTCCTTTTATAATTCACCTTTCTGAAACCGAAGCTGAAACAAAAGAGATTAAAAAGCGATACGGAACCTCGCCAATACAACACCTGAACGACTTGGAAATACTTGATGGGGAAACAATCGCTGCTCATTGCATCTGGATTACCATAGATGATTTTCCCATAATGCAAAAAAAGAGACTTCGGGTAGCACATTGCCCTGAAAGCACCATGAAATTAGCTTCTGGAGTGGCTCCGGTCCCCCACTTTTTGCGGCTTGGTATTCCGGTTGGCCTTGGTACTGATGGGTGTGCCAGCAACAATAATCTTGATATGATCTCCGAGATGGACACCGCGGCAAAAGTTCACAAGCTGAACAGTAAGAATCCGGCTATAATGGATGCAAAAACAGTGGTTAGGATGGCAACCATAGGGGGCGCAGAGGTTCTGGGTCTTCAAAACAAGGTCGGGTCGCTCGAACCGGGGAAAAAAGCAGATATTATCATCCTCGATTTGAAGCAACCTCATCTGACTCCCGTTTATAATTACTACTCCCATCTTGTTTATTCGGCCAGCGGTCATGATGTCATAACGGTGCTGATTAATGGCAAGGTGATAATGCATAACCGTAAGGTTGTGACGGTGAATGAAAAAGAGACGTTAGCCGCGGTAGAGGAAATCGGGAAGGAAATAAAAAAAGAAATGATATGTCAGGGAAGGAAAAAGAGCGGATTCCGGGCCTGATTTTTTTCCCGGATTTGGAAGTGGAGGCGAGGTTCAGAAAAACGACCGCTATTACCCACCTTAGCGATGGTTTCCCCTTTCTTTACTTTTTGCCCCAAACGGACAAGGTTAATGTGATTATATGCATATACCGTATTATACTGATTTTTATGCTTAAGAATTAACAGGTTCCCATATCCTTTCAGACTCCCTTCATAGACTACTTCTCCATCTCTGGCAGCCTTCACCGGAGTTCCGGAAGGAACGGCGATTTCGATTCCTTCATACCGCATACCATTACGGATACCAAACCTGGAAACCAGGCTTCCACGAACCGGCCAGATAAAGGATCCTTTTATTTTGGTGATTTTTGAATGTGGAGGTGGTTGCTTGGTGTCAATGATAATCTTTTTTGTTCTGGTAGTCCCCGGGATGAAAATTTTCTGGCCGGTCTTGATACTGGTTTGATCCTTAATGTTGTTTAATTCCGCGAGGTATTGAAGGTCAATACCGTATGTTTTTGCTATTCTCCAGAGTGTCTCCCCCCGGTTGATGGTATGATAAACTCCGCGGATTTTTGTTCCTGACGGCATTGAAGTCTGGAGATAAGCCGGTTTTTTTTTAGAGAAGGTGTGTGGTGCCTGACAACCGGCGCTACAAAGAAGCAGCACAACAACATAAGGAACTATTCTAAATAGTAGCCGTTGGTTAACCATTCAGTTTTTTAGCAGGTTAAATGCTTTGTTTACCGCGTCAACCGGATCAGAGGCGATAATAATATCCCGACTTACGTCCCATGTCTGTAATCCAACAACAGGAATATTGAGTTGAAGGGCATGGGCAATTTCCGAAAGGGTCCCATACTTTCCACAAATGGCAATTAGGACATCAGAAGAACGAACCACAAGAATATTGCGCGCATACCCGAAACCAGTCACTATTGGTATATCTATATAGGGGTTAGAATCATGAGAATTATTCCCGGGAATTATTCCTACGGTGAGTCCGCTTGCCTTTTTGGCTCCCCGGGCGGCACCTTCCATCACCCCGGTTAATCCACCGCATATAAGCACCCCTTTTTTTCTGGCAATTTCCTCCCCCACTTTTTCTGCAAGCTTTACAGTTTTTTCTGAGCAGACTGAATCACCGATAACGCCGATTCTCCTCATGAAAGCCACGTGGTCTCCTTCCTCTTTTGGAAAGAATAGATGATTAAGACGATTTACC
>JAGHDE010000033.1 GCA_021160085.1 Pseudomonadota bacterium
GTCCCCCTCTCTCCCGCGCGAACGAGGAAATACTTTTAAATCAATATGGTATCCGTTCGACGAACCCATATGTGGTAAATAGATTTATTGAGGACGGAAAATTAATTGACGAGGTCATTGTCCCGAGTATGCCGTACCCTCCAAAAGGTTTTACCTCACAGGTGGCAATAGTTCCTGAACCCGACATCGCTGCCGGAACAAATACTATTTCCAATGTGCCTGCCATGACATGGTGTTTTGGATGTTCGGCAACGTCTGCTGCCATGATGTTCGGCCATTATGATAACAGAGCGGGTTACTCCAACATGTACGCTGGCCCTACCAATGGTGGTCTGTTTCCCATGACTAATGCAACGTGGGGTACTGTGGTGATTAATGGGGAGACAAGAGCTTTATGCCCCCTCAGCGCTACACGTTTGAATCTCGATGGTCGAACAAGCAAGGGACACGTCGATGATTACTGGATAAAGGTTGACAATCCGGGGCCTGATCCGTTTATCGGTAACTGGGCAGAGCATACCCATGGGGAATGTACCGGCGATTATATGGGAACCAACCAGTCTTTGCTTAGCAATAGTGATGGTTCTACGACATTTTATAATTATCCAAATGGCGCTCCTCTCTACGATTATACCGGGTGTGAACCAGGCGGGCGTGACGGTTGTCATGGCCTGCGACTTTTTGCTGAGTCGAGGGGATATACAGTTGACACAAATATATACATGATACCTGGGACTATAGCGACCATTCAATGACCTGGGGTGGCTCTTATTTAGGCATGTTGCACTATGGGGTTACTGTACTCCGGCTTGCTGCTATAAAATCCTTGCCTTATCTGCATTTGCTGCTGCTTGATAATTGATATCTCCTTTAAAGACATCGTATCTTTTATACCGTTTTCTCTCTAAAAACTCGGTTGCTTCTAATCCCAACGCCTCCGGACAGTACAATGTTTTTATTGAGCGAGTTGTTTTTTTGTTGACTTTTAACCCCTTCAGTATAACAATTTATTGAGCTTTTCTTAATAACAGCTTTCTGAAATACAAACGGAAGATCAAGGAGTCCTAAGGGGGAGGGGAGTATGATATATGCTCCCCCAGGTATGTGATAATTTTGAAACAGTTAAGCAGGGAAGGGGCTGCAGATCAGGTTGGGGTGGAAATCAAAGTTGAAGAAAATATTTAATGAACTAATAGGCCGAGTGGTCCAATTATCAAGAGGAAAGATTTGACCACCAGCCCTTCCCCCCTTTCCCCCCATGAATTTTTATTGACAAGCTTAAATAGCAATCATATTATAATATCATAAAGATAGCACCAAGCGATATCACACCAAAAGAGGCACAACCATGAAAGCAATTACAATTCGAGGTATAGATTCTTCGGTATCTTCAAAGCTGAAACAGGTTGCCAATAACGAAAAGAAAAGCGTGAATCAACTGGTTCTGGATATGATTAAGCAGAATATCGGGATGCAGAAGAGGGAAAAACATACAAAAAGATATAATGATTTGGATCATCTTTTTGGAAAATGGACCGATGCTGAATTCGAAAAAATTCAGGGTATTATTGACAGCCAACGAAAAATTGACCCGGAATTGTGGAAATGAGACGGCTGCTAATTGATACCAATATTTATTCTTATGCGCTTAAAGGGGATGGTGATGTTGTTAAAGTCCTCAGGAAGGCGGAAGAAATAGGCTTTTCTGTGATCAGCATCGGCGAACTGCTTTCCGGTTTTAAAGGGGGAGGAAGGGAACAGAAAAACAAGGAAGAACTTGAAATTTTTTTGGACAGTCCCAGGGTTGTTGTTTATTCTGTGAATGAAGATACATCCGAGTTTTATGCTGAAATCCTTCATAATTTGAGGAAGATTGGAAGACCTGTACCCACAAATGACATCTGGATTGCTGCAGTGGCATTTCAGAATGGTTTAACGTTATTTACAAAAGATACACATTTTAAGGCTATTGCCGGTCTTTCTCTTATTTGATCGGTATCCATTGATACTTTCACCCTTGAGCCTTTTTATCTTTGATCTTTTAGTTTTTATTTTTTGCCAATAGCCTTAAGTTATCAGCCACTCAACCATTTGATCCCTGAACCCTTGAACATTTTACCTTTATGTATCAATTATCAAGAGGAAAGATTTATCCCGTTAAATAATTCTTCCAGGTATTTAACTGGGATTTTACCCCCTTACCAGGCAAGATAGAAATAATGGGGGGATATTTTCCATAAGTTTAGCAGTTGACAACGTCCCCCATTTGGTGCATGGGGGGATATTTTCCATAAGTTTAGCAGTTGACAACGTCCCCCATTTCTCGTCAAAAAAGCCGCCGACTATGACAGGAAAAGCATATCAGGACTGCCGAAGAAAGAATACCTTGAATTTCTTGAGGCCTTCTTCGCCCTTCTGAAACAAAATGCAAAAAAGACAACCAGGATTAAAAAAATCAAAGATTTCGGAGCTCACTCTAAAAAAAGGAGTTAATCTCATGAAAATACGTTTAACTGAGGAGATATGGAAAGAAGCTGAGGATTATGTCTTTAAATAAAGAACCTTACGTGCGATTTTGGAGCAGGCGGGTTTGAGTCGAGAGGAGTTCCTTGTACTCCTAAGTGCGAGATGGTAAATTTTGGTGGGGATGAACGAAAGGGACCAGAAAGAGCGCTTAAAGTGTTAATTTTCAACAACGTCCCCCTCTCTCTTCCATCCCCCTCTCTCTTCATTGTGGGGTGTCTTCCTGCTCACACTACCGCCTCCAGATATGGTTTCATCATCTTTTCGACCCGACAAATACGGGCATATTTAAGCAGCTCGTCGCCTTTGAA
>JAGHDE010000059.1 GCA_021160085.1 Pseudomonadota bacterium
AAGTCTATGGCGCCCAGGGGCTGGCATGGATAAAAATAACTGCCGAGGGATGGAACTCACCAATAGCCAAAAATATTTCCGACCAGGAGCAAAAACAAATAATAGAAATTTTTGATGCTCAGCCGGGAGATCTGCTTTTATTCGTTGCTGACCATCCCAAAATTGCCGATCCGGCTTTAGGTCATCTCCGATTGCATCTGGGAGAACAACTCCAGCTCATTGATCGATCCAAATTTGCTTTTGTCTGGATTACCCAGTTTCCACTTCTGGAATATAATGAAGAGGAAAACCGTTATGAGGCTATGCATCACCCCTTCACCTCACCAGTAGAAGCCGACATTGATAAACTCCGATCCAACCCGGCTTCAGTCCGCGCAAGGGCGTATGATCTTGTTCTCAACGGAATGGAAATTGGGGGGGGGAGCATCCGTATTCATCGTAAGGATACTCAAGCAGTGATGTTCGATGTGTTAGGCATCAACCCTGAAGAAGCTCAAAAAAAATTCGGCTTTCTGCTCGAAGCTTTTGATTATGGCGCTCCCCCTCACGGAGGCATTGCTTTTGGTCTGGATCGCCTGGTGATGTTATTGGTAGGAGCAGAATCTATTCGGGATGTGATTGCCTTCCCTAAGACCCAGAGAGCTACCTGCCCGCTAACTGAAGCCCCTTCAAAAATAGACGCGGCTCAACTTCAGGAGTTGGGTTTAAAACTTAACCTGAAAAAAAAATGAGGAGGATTCATTATGGCTAAATGGGATGAAAGCATCCATCTGTTTCGCCATGAACCGAAAAAATACCAAAAATATCATCTTTTGGATGTGGAAGAGCCGAACTTGTTCGAGGAGATATTTCCCTCTGACGATGTCTGTCGAATAGAGTTCGACAACAAAATCATCCCCATCCAGCCCGCCCAAAATATGTATATAACCGACACCACCTTCCGAGATGGTCAACAGGCTCGCCCCCCATTTACAGTAAATAATATTGTGGCAATATTCGAATATTTACACCGCTTAGGGGGTACTAACGGCATAATCAGACAATCGGAATTTTTCCTTTACAGTGATCGAGACAAGGAGGCAGTGGACAGGTGTTTGGATAAAGGATTCCAGTATCCGGAAGTAACCGGCTGGATAAGGGCTAATGAAAACGATCTGAATCTGGTCAAGGATATCGGACTAAAAGAGACCGGTATTCTCACATCAGTTTCTGATTATCATATCTTCTTAAAATTACAACTCAGCCGAAAGCAGGCTCTGGAGAAATACCTCCGCATCGTTGAGGCGGCATTGGATCAAGGAATTATTCCCCGGTGTCATTTTGAAGACGTAACCCGGGCGGACATCTACGGATTTGTCATTCCTTTTGCTATTGAACTGATGAAATTAAGCGAAAAAAGTGAGCTTCCGGTTAAGGTTCGTCTGTGTGATACCCTCGGATATGGCATCACCTATCCGGGAGCTGCCTTGCCAAGGAGCGTGCCCAAGTTGGTGCGGGCGATGATTGATGAGGCTGGAGTTCCGGGGAGTTGTCTTGAATGGCATGGACATAATGATTTTCATAAAGTACACATAAACGCAGCAACCGCCTGGCTTTACGGTTGTTATCACGCTAATGGGACAATCCTCAGTTTCGGGGAGAGAACGGGGAACCCTCCCATTGAAAGCCTCATTATCGAATATATTGGGCTGAGAGGAGACAATCACGGCATTGATACCCGGGTCATCACTGAAATAAGTGCCTATGCCGAAAAGGAACTGGAAGTACACATTCCCCCGAATTACCCTTTTGTAGGCTCGGAATTTAATTCTACCAGCGCGGGCATCCATGTGGACGGTTTATTAAAAAATGAAAAAATCTACAACATCTTTAACACTGAAAAAATTCTAAACCGGCCTCCCCGGGTGCAGATCACCGATAAATCAGGCCTGGCGGGTATCACGTTCTGGATCAATGCTGAACTGCGAATGAAAGGAAGTGATCAACAGTTAGACAAGCTTCATCCCGGCGTTGCCAAAATTCATAAATCGATAATGCGTCAGTATGATAGGGGCAGAATTACCTCGATAGCAAGGAAGGAAATGGAAGAGCTGGCCCGTAAGTATCTCCCCGCGTTGTTTATTTCTGAATACGATAAACTTAAAAGACATGCTTATGATCTGGCAGCTCACCTTATTGAAAAAGTCATCGAGTTACCAGAGATCAGAACCATGAACCACATTTTGCAGGAATCTCTCTTAGAAGAATTAATCGCTGAGAATCCGTTTATTCAATTTGCCTATATCTGCAACCTGAAAGGGAAAAAGACTACGAAAAATATCTCTCAGATTTTTGATAAAGCCCAATATGCCCGTTTTGGCCTCCACGAGGATTTTTCCAGTCGGGACTGGTTTATCATGCCCCTTGAGGATGGTAAAATTCATGTCACCGATATCCTTTCCTCGGGAATCACCGGAAAACTCATTGTCACCGTATCGGCGCCTATCCGGGATGATCAGGAGAGCATAGTAGGAATTCTTGGTATTGATATAAGGTTTGAAGACCTGGCTAAATTGGAAGAAGACGACTAATTGAGACCTTTGAAATATGTTCTAACCAGTGAAATTCCCGGTTTTTAACAGCTCTTCCGGTTGTGGGTTTTTTACAACATTATATGGTATTTTTACAATATTTTTTTATATACAACCACCTTTCCTTCTTTTGAAAAAACTATTATTCCAATAAAAATCCTGTAATTATAGTTGGTTATCGAT
>JAGHDE010000244.1 GCA_021160085.1 Pseudomonadota bacterium
AAAAGAGCCTCTTGCAAAACTCTTCTCAGTATGGTTGCTATTCTTGATGGTACGCCAATAATTAGAGCTCTCGCAAGATATCAGGTTGTTATTTAGTATTAATCAACAAATTTATGAATTTATTGCTGTTTTTATCGAATTTTGAGCATAATTATCCATTGAGCTTTTTCTTTTGCCCTTAGATGAATTAAATCGTTTGAAATAATGGAGAGCTATGTAAAAAACCGTAATAACTGATCCACCGTTAATGCCAGAATGCCAAACATGAGGTGGGTCATCACTTTGGCACGACCTCGAACCCTCACTGTTCTTCCTCCAAATTCATCCTTCAAGCGGCTATTAACTCTTTCGACATTTGACCTCTCGTTGTAACGATTATTTTCAGGCCGTTCAAAATGAAGCAATTTAAAGCGTTGTGCTTCTGCTTTCAGATCTTCTTTCAGTCTCTTATTCCTTCGTGGGTTGATGTCAATGATTGGTACATGTCCCAATGATTTACTGTGCTCTTTGATAATCGGTGCGTCATACGCTGAATCCATCAGATCATACAGACTGGTGACTTTCTTGTTTGTCATTTCTGCCAGTGGCAATGCTGCCTGACTGTCATGAAGTGACGCCGAGGTCAAAACGCAGCTTATGGGAATTTGACCATCCCCCGCATCAATGTGCAGCTTGTAACCTATCCACGTCTCCTTGTATCCCTTGCTGTTTCTCTTGCTGCCAACATCACACTTGTTGGGTAACTCCTCCATCATCTCCTCTAATGGCATCTTTTTTTGTCGTTCCAATCGGGTCGGTTCTTTTGCCCGCTCCTCTCCTTTCTTAGGTCTCCCCGGTTTCCGCTTCGGGTTTTCTTTATCCGAATTGCCCTTAAGGTTTTCTTTTTTCTTCGGCTTTTCCCGAGCCTCGATTTCAGTCGAATCCCGTGAAATATGCCCAATAATTTGATCCGACAGGTTTTTCTCAATTAGTGCACTATGAACTATTCCGGGCAATTGACTTTTTGAAAATTCCGCAAAAGCTCGGGAGAATGTGGATTCGCTCGGTAGTTCATTCCTGGTTTCCCATCCACAGATGCGCCGTAATGTAATGTCTGTTGATAAACGATCTAACAAATGCCGTGTGGTCGGCAGGTTGTATATAGCTTTAGCAACAAAAGCACGTGCAATAGCAATACGATCTTCCAGCGGTCGCCCCGGGAATCCGTGACTGCTATAAATAAATTCTTCAAGACGAACCAGTTCCAGGGTAGTGATAAGTTGTTGCTGTTTCTCAGTCAGTTCCCCAAGCTTTTCTTCTAACCAGGGAAAAAGATTCCTTTGTATGTTTTGCCAATAGTATGATAAAGTATTGATTAATCATCATATGATGACCTCCTTGAAGTATTTGTTTTTAAAACGTTATTTTATCACACTTAGTGTGGGAGGTCATCATTTTTTTCTCTCGTGAAAAAAATTATCTTATTTTATAATTTTGCAAGTACCTCAACTCTTAAAAAAATTTAGTGCCCCCGACACGATTTGAACGTGCGACGCAGGGATTAGGAATCCCTTGCTCTATCCTGCTGAGCTACGGGGGCTAATTTTTTTTATTATCATTCTTTATACCTGCCGTCAAGAAGCAAAAATGTAAAAAACCCCGTCCAAAAAGACGGGGTTTTTCTTCTAAATAAAGTTTTAAAAAACTTAATGAGAATTTAAACAGCTGCTTTTAATGGTTTTATTCCTTCTTCAGCAATAGCCTTCAAAAGATTAATTCGTGTCGCCACGGTATTTCTATGGTGGTCGATCTGTTCCTTGCTGAGATGCCTGAATTTACCCAGCATACCGATATAGTCTTCCATGGAAGTGGGGTTGTCTACCGGATGAGTGAAAGCGAATTTTTCAGCTTCACGTTCATATTCCCATAAAGGGAATGTATTTGTCGCAACCGCCTGTCGCTGAACCTCCATAGTCTTCTCCTGCGGGTACCTCCAGCCGGTGGTACAGGGAGAAAATACATGAAGATAGGCAAACCCTTTTTTTGAAGCCTGAATGGCTTTTTCCAGCTTTTCATGGTAGTCTTCCATATACGCCATAACCGCGGTAGCCACATATTCGCAGTTATGCATCAGCATAATCAGCGGCATGTACTTCTGATCTCCTGACTTACCCGGCAGTGAAGAACCAACCGGTGTTGTGGATGTCCACGACCCATAGGGAGTCGTGCCCGAACGCTGCATACCGGTATTCATATACCCTTCATTGTCGATACAAACAAAAAGAACCTCTTCTCCTCGCTCAGCAGCGCCGGAAAGAGACTGAAAGCCCACATCCGCAGCCCCACCATCTCCAGCAAGAGCCAGCACCTGTACATCCCGACCGATATGCTTGTAGTACCGGCGTACTCCCGCCAGCATACTGGCGGTGTTGGTCAAAAGGGGATGGAATGAAGGAACCTTCGTTCCCGTAAAACCATTGATTCCCACCACGGCTATGCCAGGCACACACCCCGGAGGAGCTGCTAAGACCGTATTAGGACCAACATGGCGGAGGGTATGACGAATCAAAATCTCCATGTTACATCCCAGGCAGGCCGCCAACCCAGGGGCAAAGAGGTCTTCCCGTTCTCCTTGATCTTTGTAAACATTAGCCTCGGTTTTATACTCTATCGCCTTTGGTTCACACACCTTTACGCACTCGGGATCACCACCACAATGATCACATTTCATGACATTGCTCATCAATGGATTATAATAAATCCCTCCATAAGGACACCCGAGCGTGCAGATCGTGCAGGAAACACATTTATCTTCATCCCACTCAACCACACCCGTCTCGGGGTTTTTCGTTAATGCTCCCGCCGGACAGCTCTTGACACAGCTCGGTTCTCCACACTGCATGCAAACCACTGGTCCGAAATATTCATCTTCTAAATTTTTTAGCACTTTAATCCGGGAGTGAACAATATCTGTGGAATCCGCCTTTGCTTTTGCGCAGGCTTTTTCGCACTCCCCGCACCCGTTACATTTTTCGGGGTAAACAACCAAGGTATTATATGCGTTACCCAATGTATTATCTCCTTCTTATTAAAATTTATACTTTCTCAACGTTTGCTTTCATTATGTCTCGAAAGATTTTTTATCCTGCGGTATTAATAGCGCCCCTCCATGAATCCCACATAATACGCCGACTCATGTCCAACGGGTTGCTTGCGAATTCAGCTTTTTTATCCTTAAGATCGATTTTTAGCCGAATTATATTCACAAGGATTCCTGGATCCAGGGTTACATTTATGCCAACAGCGCCAACCAGGAAATCGCCGTCAAAAACTAATTTTTGGTACATACAACTGGTGGGTAGCGACATCGTATCTATTTCATACCCGTCTTCCTCGTTTGCCAGAGACAATCCTACTGAAAACGACTTGTTCCCATAAAAATTAAAGGTGTTCATGCTTACACCACCGCGGTAAGACAAAGCTGCCTGTCCCCCGATCTCATCAAAAGCAAGGTTAACCGCTTTATCACCAGCCATATCCAAGCCGGCAATTTTCCCCTGGTCAGAGGCATCGGGTAAAATACCGGTTAATACTTTTTCTTTTCCGTAAAAATCAGCCGCCTGGGCTACATCTCCGGCCGCCCAAACATTTTCAACTGATGTTTTCATCATATTGTCAACCAGTATTCCTTTATCCGCCTGAATACCAGAATCTCCAAGAAAATCGATTCTGGGCTTTACACCGGTTCCCACTACAAGCAAGTCTGTTTCCAAAGCCTCACCACTATCGAGGACAACCTTACTCTTCCCGTTTGCCGACTCCACTTCTTTCACATGTTTATCCAAATCGCAGTTGATTCCGTTGTCCAAGAATACCTGATGGATCAGCTTACCGGCGTCACTGTCAAAATAATTAGGCAAAACCGCCCGCCGTCTCCCTCGTATTAATTCTACTTGTAACCCTTTCTTCCCTAAAGCTTCAGCCGCATGCATTCCCACCAATCCGGTTCCCATAACAACAGCATGCTTGGCATTTTTTGCGACCTCATTTATTTTGCGCGCATCCTCCATGGTCTGGAGTACAAGGTAATTGGCCTCTTTAAGTCCCGGCACTGGGGGAACAGTGGGGTTGCCGCCGGTGGCGACTAAAAGCTTTTCGTAGGCTATCTCGCTTCCATCAGCCAACGATACTTTTGAAGCTTTGGCATCAATATTAACAACTTTTTTTCCCTTCAAAAAATTTATGTTCTTTTCCTGAAAATATTTTTCATCCCGCAGATAAATAAGCTTTTCCTCAACTTTACCCTCAACAATGTAAGGCAGAATTGTTGGGGAATAAGGGAGGCAATCCTCCATGGTAAGCATAGTCAAGGAGCCTCCGGCATCATGAACTCGAATCTCTTCTGCCGCGGTTAAACCTGCATGGCTGCTACCGATAATAAGGTATTTAGTTTGCATCTTTTATCTCCATAGTGCTTGCTTATTAATACATCTTGTTAAGCCAGATCGTCTCTTCTGCCACCTTACCTTGCGCAGCATCTTCGGCTGTCTTAATTGCTTCCGCCATATGATCTATGGTAAGATCCGTTCCCGCCAAACCACCGATAAGGCTTACCAATGGTATTTTTTTATCCAAAAAGGGCAAAGTGGCAAGAACTTCCTGGTACAAGGGCCCGCAGTTCCAGCCGAAGTTAACCGATCGGTCAACCACTGAAAGGGCCTTTATTTTTGAAAGAGCGCTGACCATTGCTTTCAACGGCCACGGTCTAAATGTTTTTACTTTAATCAACCCCACCTTCTTGCCTTTATCACGGGCTACATCAACTGCGTCTTTCCCCGCACCCGTCATGGAGCCAATCGTCATAATAGCATGTTCAGCATCATCTAACCGATACTCTTCAATTAAGGGCGCAAAATCATGACCGGTCAATTCTTTCCATTCTTTGTGGATCTCGGGGATCACTCGTAATGAATTCTGCATGCCCTTGCATTGACCCTCGCGATAGCGGGCAAATGCTTCTCCTCCCGGAGCAGTCATGCCGGTCAAAGGATCAATAGCCATAGGCCTTTCCGGATCTAATGCTGCGTGCCAGTTGACATTATTTTCGCCCATGAACTTATCAGCAATCTCCTCATCGACTATTTCAACCGGTTCAGCAGCATAGGAAAGAAAGTTTCCATCAAAACAGACATTCACCGGCAGCATAACATCCGAGTGTTCTCCGATTCGATAAGCCATGACAATACTGTCGGTAATTTCCTGGTTGTTTTCACAGTGCATCTGGATCCAGCCGACTTCCTTCACCGTCATGGCATCCTGCTGCCCCCCCCATACACATTGGGGGGTGATACCATCTCTACAGACAATACACATAACAATGGGAAGCCGTAAATTAGGGCTCCGGAAATAGGGCTCAAACATAAAGGCCAGCCCCTGGCCGCAGGTAGCCGTGAAAGTTCTGGCCCCGGCTAAAGCGCCCCCCTGCAACATGGAAAGCACACTGTGTTCTCCTTCCACATCCAATAAATCGGCCTTAAGATCACCATTAGCAATAAAAGTAGCAACTTTTTCCCCCACACTCGACTGAGGTGTAATGGGAAATACCGCACACATATCCGGCTTTGCCAGAAGGGCGCCATATGCTGCCGCTTCATTTCCATCAACAACAATTCTTTTGGGCATTGTTTTACTCCTTTTCTTCTACCATAATAATCGCCTGATGAGGGCACTCAGCCGCGCAAATCCCGCATCCCTTGCAGGTTGCCAGATCCGCCTCAAACCAAGTGGGCTTTTCAACAATGCACTGGACCGGACAAAATGCCCAGCACGTACCGCACTTTACACATTTCGACCGCAATACCATCGGCTGCTCTGATCTCCACTCCCCGGTCTTCATCACGATGAGATCGGTGGCAATGGGGCAGATATCATTCGGAACAGTGGAACCATCAAACATTTTGTAGTGTCCCTTATATTTTCCTTCAGTTCTTTCCGTGTTTTTTTCCATATTGTTCCCTTCTTCGCCTAAAGCTCATAAACTTGTGTCTCTTCAAAACCTTTTTTTACAGCTACGATGTTCTTTTCCAGGGCTGCATCTCTAAAAGCCATCTCTCCCATGGCTTTGTTTAAGCTTTCAAGAGAAACAAAACCGGTCGTTTTGATAAAGGCTCCTAACATAATGGTATTGGTGATCGTTCTGCCAATAACTTCCTTGGCGATGTTTATCGCATTACAAAGCCCCACCTTTTTCACCTTGGGATCCAGCTTTAACTCTTTTAAAGACTTATTGGTACATAACACCGCCACACCATTATCCTGCATTCCTTCAAAAATATTAACTGTATTCGGTACCGTAGGGTCAATGCAGATTACACAGTGCGGAAATCGAACATTGGTATGCTGCCTGATAACTTTATCATCAAATTTAAGGTAGGCCTGAACCGGCGCGCCTCGCCGTTCAAAACCAAAAGCAGGGATGGTAACCGCATACTTGCCTTCATCTAATAAGGCTTTATTCAGCATTTGAGCACCCATTACCGATCCCTGGCCTCCCCGGCCATGAAATCTTATTTCATACATTTTTCTATTGGCTCCTTTAACCCATTGTTATTATTGATAAATTTGCAAAAAAGGCATAAAATAAGAATAGCATCTTCAGTGTAACTCCGTAGCAATCTAAGCAATGTCTGTACTTACGCTCTGCGGGATTGCTTAGCTACCCTCGTCCGCCTTTGGCAAAACATCTTTTCCGACTTTTTACGAAACCGTAATTATCTCTGTTTTTTATTTCTGTAAGGTTCTCCGCAAATATTTACCCGCTCCCGGTTCAATCAAAACCTTTCCGTCATCCACTGCCAGTATTCCACCCTTTATTACCTTTACCGGCCACCCCTTCAAAGTTCGCCCCTGAAAGAGAGAAAAGTCAGAAAAAGAATATTGCCCTTTGGGATCAACCTTCTTTTCCTTGTCTAAATCTAATATTACCAGGTCAGCATCCGATCCTACCGCAATCGTTCCTTTCTGCGGGTAGACTCCGTAAGCCTCAGCCGGCGCCTTGGTGGCCTTTTCGATGATGGTCATCCAGGATATCCCTCGCTTGTGGTATCCTTCGGTAAGCAAGGCGGGGATATGCTCGCCCACCACCGGATAACCGGGCATGACTTCCATAAAGTTTTCAGAAGATTTCATCTCAGAACCACAGGACACGTTATCAGTCCCAAAGGTGCTCACCACACCCTTTTTTACGGCCTCCCACATGGCATCGACCGACGCCTGTTCCCGAATTGGGGGAAGCATCTTGGCCAGTTTGCCCATCGGGTCATC
Organism: Pseudomonadota bacterium; assembly: GCA_021160085.1. Taxonomy (GTDB): domain Bacteria; phylum Desulfobacterota; class WTBG01; order JAGOGO01; family JAGOGO01; genus JAGHDE01. Next base: position 7,303 of record JAGHDE010000244.1, read on the forward strand.
ACTGTTCATTGCACAGTAAGCCGAGGTGGTTTCCACATAAATATTTTCCCGACCTTCTTTAAAGAGCTCAAACAATGCGTGAGCTGCCTCCTTACTCGACATGTGCACCATGTAAGCCCGGGCGCCGGTTTCTCTCGCGATATTGACAAATCTCCGGGCAGCATTCTCTTCTGCTCCGGCAGGACTCGAGTCAGTCCAGTCCTTAAGCGTAGGATTCGGGCAATTTTTCTGCACATTTTCCCATCCCTGGTTGACCATTTCCTGGTCCTCGCAATGAATACATCCGATTGCGGGATGACCCATTTTCGCAATTTTCTCAAAACCCTTTTTAATGAAATCATCAAGAACGTTGGGAAAAACTCCGGGAACACCGGTCATGTAAAATTTGAAGTCGGTAATTCCGAACTTTTCATAACACTCTTCCATTTCATCCATCTGTTGAGGAGTAAATATGGCAAGGTGGAACAGTATATCCGTGGAGCTTTTCTCCTCAAGTGTTTTAATTTGCTCGGCCAGAGTCGGCAGATATGAATCCGCCCCCCCCACAAAAGCACCCAGAGTCGTCACCCCGCCAGATAAAGCATACCGCGTTTCGGTTTCACATTCTCCTTCAAAGGTGGAAAAAATTCCTAAGTGAATATGGGGATCAATCCAACCGGGAGTTACATACTTCCC
>JAGHDE010000022.1 GCA_021160085.1 Pseudomonadota bacterium
ATCCCTGGGTGCATTCAGTCCGGTCCCCACTGCAGTACCCCCAAGAGCTAATTCCCGCAGGTGAACCCGCACCCCTTTTACTCGCCGAATGCTGTGCTCAATTTGACTGGCATAACCGCTAAATTCCTGCCCCAGTCTGATGGGGACGGCGTCTTGCAGATGCGTCCGTCCAATCTTTACTATTTTGTCGAATTTCTTTGCCTTGTCATCTAAAGCTTCTTTCAGATATTTCAACGCCGGGATAAGAGATTGTTCGATGTTTTCAAACGCTGAAACATGAATTGCACTGGGAATAACATCATTGCTTGACTGGCTTTTGTTCACATGGTCGTTGGGATGTACCGGGCTTTTGGTTCCCCGCCCCCCTCCCAGAAGCTCATTGGCCCGGTTGGAAATAATTTCATTGGCATTCATGTTGGTGGAAGTTCCGGATCCGGTCTGATAAATATCAACCACGAAGTCATGGTCGAATTTACCCTCCCCCACCTCAGTTGCCGCTTGCACAATCGCTTTGCCGATCTTCTTATCGAGAAAGCCAAGCTCCATGTTGGCTTCGGCGGCTCCATGCTTAATAATGCCCAGAGCGCGAATAAACTCCCGGGGCACGCGCCGACCGCTTATAGGAAAATTAACCACCGCGCGCTGCGTTTGGGCACCATAATAGGCTGAAGCGGGAACCTTCACCTTACCAAAAGAGTCTTTTTCTTCCCTGTATTTTCCCATCTGATTGCCTCTCAAATTTAAAAAAGTCTTTAAAAAATACAAAGACCCTGTTCTTGCAAAAGCGCGCCTTTTGGTCTAAATTTGTGCTCCGGGATTACTCTTGTCTTAACCTTTTTTTCTGTATCTCCCGATTATAGGCAACAATAATATCACGTCGTGAAAGCATCGCTAAAACTTTATGGGGGTCAGTGCTGTCAAGTACAAGGATCTCTGCCTGGTCTATTGTTGTAAGTTTATCCAGGGCCGTATTTAAATCATCCTCAAGAGTAACTGCTGAAAAGTCTTCAGTCCCTAAATCTTTGGCTATGAGGAGATCAAAAATTTCTTCTTCCTGAATGATCTTCCTAATCATGTCAAAAGTAAGTATTCCCGAGAGATTCCCTTTTGCATTAACAATAGGAAATTGGGAGGTAGTGGTGGAAGCCACAAGGTCGAGAATTTTCCTGAAACCCGTGTTTTCGGGAATCAGGTGTAATTTTTGCGGTCTGGAAAGAGCGTCCTTAACCGTGAGATGTTCCAGGATGTTGATGTTGAAATCACCCCGGTGAGCGGGCGATTTTATCCGAAGCGGCACCTGTTTTTCATATATAGTCCATCTAGAGCTAAACATATAAGCTATCAGCGAAACCATCATCAAAGGAACAAGAAGGCCGTAACCCTGGGTCATTTCGCAAACCATTATGATGGAAGCAATGGGCACCTTGGCCACTCCAGCAAAAAAACCCGCCATCCCTACCAGCACAAAAGCTTCGGGTTGGGTAATAATCTGAGGAAAAAAAGAATGACAGATCTGGCCAAAACCACCCCCTAACATTGCCCCAATGGTAAGAGACGGAGCGAAAACCCCACCGCTGCCTCCAGAGCTTATTGTAAAGGATGTGGCAAAAATTTTCACAACCGCAATTACAAACATCATCATGATAGTCATTTTTCCAAAAATAGCCAGTTGGACATACCCGTATCCCATCTCCAAGGTCTGAGGAAGAAAGAAGGCCACCACCCCCAACATGAACCCTCCAAGAGCAGGTTTTAGATGGTTCCTAATGGGAATCCGATTGAATATTCTATCCCGGAATCCATAAAAAATCTTGACATAAAAAATTCCTCCCACCGCACATATAATACCCAGCAATCCATAAAACAACAATTCGCAAGGATGCCGAAACTCCAGATAGGGTATCGCAAAGATAGGCTCCCAGCCCATTATCGAACCAAAAACCGAATAAGAAACAATGGACGCTATCATTGCGGGAATAAGTGCTTCGAATTCAAATTCAGGCGCCCGATAAAGAACCTCAGTAGCAAAAAGGGCTCCGCCTAAAGGTGATTTAAAGATTGCTCCGATTCCCGCGCCAGCTCCCGCCAGCAGCATAATCCGCCTCTCGCGATCAGAAAGCTTCAGAATAGAAGCGAGATAAGAACCAAAACCAGAGCCAATCTGCGCTATTGGTCCTTCTCTGCCTGCTGAACCACCAGATCCGATTGTTAAAGCCGAGGCGATTAGTTTTACAAAAGGAACCCGCGCCCTTACGATTCCCCGCCCTCGATGGAAGGAGTCGATCATGGCATCGGTTCCATGTCCCTCTGCCTCCGGAGCCAGGCTATAAACAAGAACACCGGCTATAAAACCCCCCAATCCCGGAACCAGAGCCAAGAGCCAGCGCGGGCCATAAAGGCCCTCCTTACCTACACTATCTAACGCCTCTCCAGCGGGAAGAGGAGGATAATATCCCCCCATGATATTAAGAAAGAAATGCTGAGAAACCTTTAGGAGGTAAAAAAACAAGACCGCGCCCAAGCCGGCTACAACACCAATCAGGAGTCCATAAAACAGCCATTTTCCGGCAATGCGGATGTTCAGATAATCAGCAAACTTGGAAATATAGGTGCGAAAAAATTTCATCTTTACGAATAAATTGAGTTTAAAAAATAATTTTGAGCTTAGTGTAATAACAACCTGTTTTCAACAAAATAATTTTGTTTCAGTATACTTTGCATCTTTTGATTTTAAAAGCTATAATATATTAATTATTTCCCGATTAGTTGTAGTCAATTCAGGTAAAACAAGTGCGTTATCTACAATTAATACCAAAGGGTTCAAGAATTCCAGGGTTCAAGTGACACAAAGTGAAGCATTGGCGCTCAATGCTAAAAAATTACCGAGAGTTAAAAGTCTGGCAAAAGTCATACAAACTCTTTTCAGGGATTGAAAAATGATAGATCTTCACATTCATACTTCAGCTTCTGACGGCACTTACTCTCCGAAGGATATAGTAAGCTTAGCGTTTAAAAAGAATTTGCGGGCAATTGCCATAACCGATCATGATACCATTGAAGGAACTGCAGAAGCCGTCAGGGAAGGAAAAAAAGTTGGTCTGGAAGTGATCCCGGGAGTAGAAATCAGTGTGGAGTGGAACAACTCCTCGATTCATATTTTGGGCTACTACATTGACGGGACAAAAAAAGTGCTGTCTTCGGAATTAAACAATTTGATTCGGTATCGTGAAGAACGGAATCCCCGGATCATCGAAAAATTAAATTCATTGGGAATCGATATCTCCTATGATGAAGTTAAAACTGCAGCAGGAGAAGGAACCGTCGGGCGGCCTCATTTCGCCCAGATTCTCATTGAAAAGGGGTATGTGAAAAACGGCAATGAGGCATTCAGAAAATATCTCCAGCGGGGAGCTTCGGCTTATGTGGACAAAAAACGGCTAAGTCCTGAAGAAGGCATTCACCTGATCGAAGAAGCCGGAGGAATTGCTGTTCTCGCCCACCCATTTATGATTGATAGCATCGGTGAAAACAAAATGGAAGAATTGATCCTGAAACTCAAGCAAATGGGAATCAAAGGAATCGAAGCGCTCTATCCCACCCATACCGTCCAGCAGACTCTTCAACTTAAAACAATTGCCGAAAAATATAACTTGCTGCTTACCGGAGGAAGCGATTTTCATGGAAAGCAAAAGCCAAAGATTCATCTCGGCACTGGATTTGGAAAACTGCGAGTTCCTTATGAATTGGTAATCAGGATGAAAAAAGCCTTGAAGGGTTAAAATCGATACCAGCGAGCAAATTTATCCGAATCTCTTCTAATAGATTGATGCCGGCAAAAAGATCTCTGAGATTTTCAAAACTGGATTAAGAACAGACCCTATTTGCGTCTGGGCTTAAGAACAAAATCAGCAGCTTTTTTCCTTCTTCGGGAATCTGCGCTTAAATCTTTCAGGTCTTCCGGCAAGTCAGAGTCTTTGCCATAAACGTATTCTACCGCCTTCTCAGTGGCAAAGTACTGTTTTGACTCCACACATTCTTTGAGCTTCAGAGTGGTTCTGTTCCACGTTTCCATTATTCTTTCATCACCTCTATCTATAATATCGATTGCGTCTGCCGGGCATACATAGGCACAGGCTCCGCATCCGATACAGGCGCTTGAACTTTCATACCAGGGAGTGTTGATGCTGGAATTGGTCCCCCGGCCAGCGTAATTAATAGCGCCAATACCTAACAGCTCATTGCATGCCCGAACACACAATCCACACAACACACACCGGTCTCCTTTTGCTTCTATGTCAAAGTCTGCAAACCGTGAATGGACCACACCAAATTTTTTAGCTAATTCCTGAATCTTTTTCGACCCCGGAGCCTCAGCAAGGTACATCTCAAGAAGGACTTTTCGTATCTGAACTACTTCCGGGGTTTCGGTCTCTATTTCCAGTCCTTCTGATACCGGCAATGTGCAGGATGCGGTGATTCCTTTTTTACCCCCAGCCGTAACCTCAACCATACAAAGCCTGCAGGACCCATAAGGAGAAAGAGCGTCATGGTAGCATAAATGGGGAATATCAATACCTTCCCGGATCAAAACCGGTAGAACTGTTTCACCTTCGCCTGCTTCATAATTTTTGTTATTTATCTTAATTGTTATCATTATATATTCTCCTTCATCCTTGCGAATCAAAACAGTTATAATTCTTCATCTTCCTCCGGCTTTACATCACATCTAAGAC
>JAGHDE010000269.1 GCA_021160085.1 Pseudomonadota bacterium
ATGACAATTTATCAAACGATTATTGGAGATAGTTCATGAATTTTTCTCAAAAATTTTTAATCTTCTTTTTCTTTCTCTTTGGGGCTGCTCTTTTTCTAATATTTTCCTCGGAGCTGAATGCGCAGACCCAGGAAACTTTTGACGGCAATTGGTGGAATGAGGTTCCCGCTGAGTTTCAGCTTGGTTTTATTTTAGGTTATCAGGAAGGGGTCAAAGTCGCCCTGGGAGAAATTGTTGCCCGGGACAAAAATCTGCCGGGTTCGTTAGAAAACCTTTCCGCCCAAAGCCTGGAAGATCAGTTTTACCTCAAAATCCCGTTTTCCTGCATTCAAATTACCGGGGAGATAGACCGGTTCTACCAGAAAGATATTAACAAACCAATCCATATCTATTCTGCCATTACCATTGCCTTGATGAAACTTCAAAAGCTCCCTGAGGAAACTATCCAGAAAGCCATAAGCCAGTATCGAAAGGCAAACGACCTGTTTGAAAAAGGGGGAAAGGGGAATGAGCATGATTGTTCTGGGCATTGAATCGTCTTGTGACGAAACCGCGGCCGCGATTGTCAAAGACGGCAGGATCATCCTTTCTAATGTTGTCAACTCCCAGGAGGATGTCCACAAAAAGTATGGCGGGGTAGTGCCGGAACTGGCATCCCGTTCCCATGTTGAGAACATCATCCCCGTGATCAACGCTGCTTTTGATGAAGCCCATTGTTCTCTTGAAGATGTAGATGGAATTGCTGTAACTCAGGGGCCGGGACTGGTGGGGTCCCTCCTGATAGGGATCTCGGTGGCAAAATCAATTGCTTATGTTTCCGGACTGCCCCTGGTAGGGGTAAACCACGTGGAGGGACATATTGCGGCTGTTTTCCTGGAACATGATGACCTGACCTACCCTTTTGTTGCTCTGGTGGTTTCCGGAGGGCATACCAGCTTGTTTGAAGTTCGAAATCCCGGAGAATATCTTTTGTTGGGGCAAACCCTGGATGATGCCGCGGGAGAGGCATTCGACAAGGTGGCCAAATTTCTTAACCTGGGATATCCAGGTGGAATCATCATCGATCAGATTTCAAAGTCCGGAAACAAACAAGCATTTTCGTTTCCACGGGCCTGGATGAAAGACAGGCCATTAGACTTCAGCTTTTCCGGTTTAAAGACCGCCGTCATTACAACCCTGAAAAAGATCAAACGCGACCTGACCGCCGCTGAAATTAATGATGTTGCGGCCAGCTTTCAGGAAGCAGTAGTAGATGTTATTGTTAAAAAGGTCTTTCTGGCAACCGAGGAAAGGAAGCTGAACAAAATTGCCGTCGCCGGAGGAGTAGCTTCCAACAACCGGCTGCGGGAAAAATTGCGGGAAGAAGCAAAAAAAAGAGGGGATCTTCTCTATATCCCCTCACCATCACTCTGCACTGATAATGCTGCCATGATTGCGGCCGCGGGAACGCATTACCTTGAAAAAGGAGTCCGGGCGGGAATGGACATGGATGCCTATTCTCGCATGCCCTCGATTCCATCCTTTTCTACCATGGCATAAGCGTTGTGATTGTGGATGCTCTCCATGTTTTCCGCTTCCACACTGAACCAGGTAATATTTTGACCGGCGCCAAGTTTTTCAGCGATACTGCGCACTATATCCTCCACAAACATCGGATTTTCATAGGCCTGTTCAGTCACAAACTTTTCATCTCTCCTTTTTAAAAGCGAGTATACCGGAGAACTCGCTGCCTCCTCTATGAGGAGAATGATATCTTCAATCCAGAAAAAATTTTTGGTGTGGAGATGAACCGAAACCCGGCTCCTCTGATTGTGCGCTCCTTTCTCACTGATCGCTTTTGAACAGGGGCAGAGAGTCGTAATTGGAACATCAATGCCGACTATCAATTTTGTTTCCTGATCCCGGTTAATGGAGCCAATAAAACGACAGGTATATTCCATCAGACTCTTGGCTCGGGATACCGGCGCCTTCTTTTCAATAAAATAGGGGAATTCTATTTCCACTTGAGCTGATTCAGCATTCAGTTTTTTCTTCATCTTTGCAAGTATGTTGGAAATGTTTCTCATTTCGATTGCTTGCCGGTAGTCATTAAGAATCTCGATAAAACGGCTCATATGAGTACCTTTAAAATGGTGGGGAAGGTTTACATACATGCTAAACCTGGCAATGGTATGCTGGATTTTATTTTTTTTATCCTTTACAATAATGGGATATGTAATGTTCTTAATCCCTACCTTCTGGATCGGTATCCGGCGATGATCGGGGTGGTTCTGGACGTCTTCAGGACTCATATTCTTATCCTAACTTTATTCGGAATAAATAGCAGCGTAATTTTCTGACTCCCATACCTTGACCTGCGACATACTGATCTTCTCATCATTGATCGCCTTCTTTAACTCCTTAAACAGATAACAGGCAATATTTTCCGAGGACGGACTAATGGCATCAAACGGAGGGATTTCATTAAGATAACTGTGATCAAGCTTCTGAACAATATCATTTATCTTCTGTTTTAAGACCTTAAAATCCAAAACCATCCCCAAATGGTCGAGGGTCTCACCGCTTACCCTAACAACCACCTTCCAATTATGGCCATGGAGTTCCTCGCACTCGCCCTGATAGCCCCTCAACTTATGGGCGGAAGAAAAATGGGTATTAACCACCAACGTATACATCTTCTAAACTGCGCTCCTTATTTCTGGTTCTTCTCCGCCACAGGCGAATCACTCGAATCCTTGACC
>JAGHDE010000049.1 GCA_021160085.1 Pseudomonadota bacterium
CATCTGCAGCACCCTGTAAACGGTTACAGTTCGGTGAGTTGGGGTAAAACAGGCGTTGTAATCCCGTGAACGGTTACATAATATTTTATTATGCCAACGGTTATGAAAATAGGTTCCTTCAGATTCCATTTCTATTCAGATGAAGGAAACGAACCACCACATATTCATGTCGCCACTCCGGATGGCGAGTGTAAATTCTGGCTTCAACCGGTTCGATTGGCAAGAAATAAAGGTGTACCACCACTAAGCATCAGAAAAATAGAAAAAATCGTATTTGAAAATCAGTTTGTTTTAATAGGGAAATATAATGAATTTCAAGATAGATAAAATGGAAATTGGAGAACCTACCGCAATTAAAGCCTGGGCGGAAGGCAGAAGGATTTATATCGAACTAACGGATAGCCGCATTATTGGATTTCCGGCTGATCGATTTAAAATTCTATCAAAAGCTACAGATCGTCAGCTCAAGGAAGTCAAAATAAGGCTGGATGGATTTGCATTGCGCTGGGAATCTCTTGATGAAGACATTACAGTCCCAGGGATCGTAGCAGGCAATTTCCAATTGCCCCTTCAAATGGCATCATAAATCCACATCCAAGATATTTATGCACCCGCCCGCCTCGCCTGAGCTTGCAATGGCGGGCAGGCCTCCATCGCACAACCTATAATTCTGTAAGTTCTCTCATCTCTCATAATCTGCGTCAATCTGCGCCTGCCCCGCCTGCCTTGTGAAATTCATGCCAATGAGAAGCGAAGCGTATTTCACCGGGGTAGCTCCGGGAGATGGTACTGGGGTAGGTCAAAAGTTTTTACCGCCCGCTGCGCTCAAGACGCGAAGCACGCTAAGAAAGACATTGTGAACGCCGACACCCGGCGGTCACAATTAACTTGCACTTCTTAAACTCGGTTTTCTTCTAAACTGGAATGTACCATTGATGAAGGACGGCATAAAACGAATGGTAAACAGACTGAAAGAGTGATCTGCCCGCAGGGCATGTTACTTTTCCTGATCGTTCGTTCCGATCAGAAAAACTAAAAAACCCTTAGCGTCTTCGCGCCTTGGCGGTTTAACTCTATGTTATAGGAGAACAAGAGTCAAGAGCAGACCCCAGTTTGACCTCAGTCTTCTGATGCAAGATCATATACTTGCTCAAACTGATCTTTACTAATATATTGACAATCCATAGCCCGGTACAATTGCGACTGTACCTCAGACTTCTATTTTTTGAGCTTGATTTGCAGGTTTCATATATGATAGTATATAAATAATCATGCTGGTTGTCTTGGATACCAATATCATTATCTCCGGGCTTTATTCAAAAAGAGGGGCTTCATATCAGTTGCTAAAAGCAGCGATATCGGGAGATTTGCCTTGTGCTATTTCTCCTTTGATTGCTCTTGAATACGAGGGGAAGATACATGACAAGATTGAAGAGGGGTTTTTAAGAATTTCAAAATGGGATTGCGGAAAAATTCTGGATGCTCTTTTCGCCATGGCCAAGGTAGTTTGGAAACCCTTCCAGATAAGGCCGGTTCTGAGCGATCCGTCTGATGACAAAATTCTTGAATGTGCGATCTCCAGCGATTGCACTCACATTATTACGTTCAACACGAAGCATTTTTCTAAGGTAGTTACCAGGTTGTATGGGATTCAGCCGGTGAGTCCTCGTAAATTCTTAAAGCTTTGGAGGGATAAGCCATGAAAGCTGCATATACGCTCCGCCTTCCGGAGGAACTTCAAGACAAAATAAAAGAAGAGGCAAAGCGGAGTAAGATGTCAATTAACCAGTATATTCTCTATACCCTGACAAGGGATATATCTTATAGAGAAGCAGAAAGGGCATTAAAAAATCGCATCAAACAGGCTCCGTCCCGTGAAGAAGCCTTAAGGCTACTGGAGACCGTAGTCCCGGACGTTCCTCCTCTTCCGGGAGACGAAATGTTACCTGCAAATGGTTGAACGGAAATTCAGGTGTCAGACTCTCTTTGATCGTCTCGAATCGTCTCGCTATTCTCCCCATCGACATCTGTAAGCTTACTCACAAATGGGCTTCGCACCATCTTTTCATAGCAGTCTCTTATCCTTTACCCTCCGCCCCCTGACCCCCGTAGCGCCTGCGCCGCCTGCCCTGTGGAATACGAAGTCGATTCCTCTGGGGTAGCTCCGGGAGATGGTACTGGGGTAATCTGTGGATCGTAATCAGGAGTGAAGGAAATCATCCAATTGAGATTTGTTCATTTCAGGAATATTGTATTTTTTTACCAAGGATTCAGTATAACGGTAAAAACTTTCCCTATAACTTTTTTCCGTTACCAATTCCCTAACCCGGACAAGCCGGAACTAAACAAGATATTTTTTATCACGAAAGTACGAAAGTACGAAAGTACGAAAACACGAAAAAGCAAATTTAACTTCGCGCTTTCTTTTTTTTCGTGGTTTCGTGATTGTTTTTAATTCTTTTGCCATTTTTGCACGAACTTTACAATTAAGGAACTAATAAGAGCCAGCTTTTTTCAAAAGCCAGTTGACAGACAAGCTCTTTGATCTGTTCATAATCAACATCTATCTCTTTTAATTTTGGCATTCTTACCTCATGTACACTATTTCTTCATCTTTGCCACAGACTCACACAAAAATACACGGACGAAACAACATTGGGTTTTTTTCGCGAAGCGATGACCATTTTTGTTCGGCGATGCCTGCCCCATTAAACGCGTAGCCTGTTTATCCGGGGTCCGCCGGACAGATGTCCGTGTGAGTCTGTGTGGTCTGTGGCTAATTCATCTTTGTCTCTTGTCATTTAAAACATTTTGTGCCTTTTGCGCCTTTTTGCGACCATTACTTTAAACTCGCTACACAATAAATCACCTTGTAGCTCGTATTTCCCTTATCCGAAGATATCCTGTCCGGCTCAACATAACGCCCTCTGTATAAATCACTGGCATTCTCTTTTTTTCTGTTCACTTTGTGCAATTCGTGGACCATTTTTTGCCCTTAAATCTGCGTAATCTGCGGATCTATCTCACATCTATCTCACATTCTCACACGATCTCACATCAAATAGAATATCTCACACGCGGGCCACTTCCATATTTATAAATCAACCCTTTTTCTTCAAGCTGTTTTAGTCTCTTTAATACTGTATTCTGATGGACACTCAATTCCCCAGCAATTTCCCTGCTCCCTAAAGGTGCTCCCTGCTTGATTAGCTCATAGACATCTTCAAGATCAGGTGAAAGGGTCAAACGTGTCCTGAAGATAGTTGCCTTGAAGAAATTACCCGTTTCTTCGAATTTTGGCTCAGGAAGCGCGTTTTCCCTGCATGATTCCTTTATCCTTATTATGCCTGTTCCCAACTGTTCAATATACCCTGCTTCACGAAATATCTTCACAATAAGCCTGTTTCTGACTTCGGATATTCCCTCTCCTAAATCCTGGAGAGTTATACCTAAAGGAAGAGTGCCGGGGCTTGTAATTTCGATTCTGTCCGAGAAAATATCCAGCTTATTGTCAGCCCCGGTAATGGAGTAATCTCTATGGCAAATTGCGTTTAAAATTCCCTCCCTGATAGCGGGAAGAGGAATGTCATAGTCCTCCTTTCTTCGCAAGGCAGATATCTCTATCTTTTTTTCCATGTAAAGACGAACAAAATCCATGATTTTTTCCGGCATCGCCAATAAACCATCGTTAATAGTAGTTGAGTTTATCAGGTCAGCCCTGTTTTCGGCCTTGAAGCGGGAAACCCTGAACCTCGCATAGGAATATTCATCCGGCAGAGCGGAACAAAACAAAAGTATCCCGCCAATGGTTGGATGACATGTATGATCATAACGCTGCGCAGCCTTAATTTTTATAAAATAGTCAAGGGTTGGTTTGGTTTTTAATCCACGAAGTTCAATAATCTTTTCAAGTAGCCGCCTATCTAAAATATCACAATCAAATGATGGATCAATCTCCTGGTCAAGGCTGATATTTCTGGCCTGTCTCCTAAGTTCAGCAGAAACCTGAGAGTCTGCCTTCCTGTTCGTTGAACCAATCCTTACAAAAATGCCGTCCTCAGGGCCGAGTTTTTTCAAATAATATGGCTTGTTCGCCCCTGACAAAATTCTGATGATAAAGATTACCTTATCTTCAAAAACGGTTGTTTGAAAAAAGAGATTGGGGATGGGTGAAATTGAATCATATATGATGCTCGACAGCTTTTCTTCCAGATCAAAAGGCTCTTCCTTTATGCCTGTTACAGTGCGATCATCATTTACGCCAATATAAATACGCCCTCCTGTTCCATTGGCAAACGCAATCACTGTTTTCAGTAAATTCTGTCTGTTTTTTGGAATCTCTTTTTTAAATTCCAAGGACTTATCTTCAGGTTGTTTGAGTA
>JAGHDE010000072.1 GCA_021160085.1 Pseudomonadota bacterium
AACCCTATCAGTAGAATTCATGGATAATAACGAAGATGAAAAATTCATGGATATAATGGGAAATAATTTTCCCAACTTGAAAAAAATAAAAACCGAAACTGGAGAAGAAGTATATAAGCCGGTTTTCCGGCTTGACAAAGCTGAAATCCAAAACTTAAAAGAATCGGCAGTCAAACAAGCCCTGGAAACTATCAGAAACCGTATCGATCAGTTTGGGGTCTCGGAACCAACAATTCAGCGCCAGGGAAACGATCGTATTCTTATCCAGTTGCCAGGCATCAAGGAGCCTGAACGGGCAAAAATGCTTATTAAGCAAACCGCCATGTTGGAGTTCAAGCTGGTCAATGATGAATACGATATAGAAAAGGCCTTAAAAGGAAAAGTGCCTCACGATAGCGAAATACTTTACAAACGAACTGTTAACAAAGAAACCGGCAAATTAATCACCGAACCATTTCTTTTGAAAAAGAGAACGCTTCTCACTGGTAATTTATTGACAGATGCTCAGGTCCGAATTGATAGCAGCATGTTTAATGAGCCTTATGTATCCATAAAATTTAATGCTAAGGGCGCAAGAATTTTTAAACGTATCACAACCGATAATGTAAACAAACGGTTGGCTATTGTCTTAGATAACAAAGTTAAGTCAGCACCGGTCATAAGAGAACCGATTCCCGGGGGACAAGCTCAGATCGAAGGGAACTTTACCATGGAAAGCGCTAACGATCTTGCCATTGTCTTACGCGCTGGTTCACTTCCCGCGCCGGTAAAATTCCTCGAAGAGCGGACCGTTGGACCCTCCCTGGGGAAAGATTCTATCGATAAGGGTCTCCGCTCCATTATCATTGGCGCTATACTGGTGATTATTTCTATCATCATCTATTATAAATTCTCCGGCCTGATAGCCAATATAGCCCTCCTTTTCAATATGATTCTCATTTTTGGAACATTAGCCGGATTCAAGGCAACCCTGACCCTTCCAGGAATTGCCGGAATCGTTCTGGTAATCGGTATGGCGGTCGATGCAAACGTTCTCATTTTTGAGAGAATCAGGGAAGAAATTCGTTCCGGTAAAACACTCTGGGCAGCTATTGATGGAGGGTATTCAAAGGCATTTTTAACCATTGTTGATGCCAACATCACCACCCTTATCGCGGCTTTAGTGCTCTTCCAATTTGGCACCGGGCCGGTAAAGGGGTTTGCCGTAACCTTATGCATCGGCATAATGGCCAGTCTTTTTACTGCTGTTGTAGTAACCCGTATTGTCTTCGATTACCTTGTTATTAAAAGAAAAGTTAAAAAAATTAGCATATAAATAAGAAAGGATGACTATAAATGGAAATTATCCGACCCGGAACCAATTTTGATTTTATCGGAAAAAGAACCTACGCCCTTGTCCTATCCTGTTTTTTGATCGTAATCGGTGTTTTTTCTTTAATAATGCACGGAGGCCCTCGATACGGAATAGATTTTGCTGGCGGGGTTCTTGTACAGGTGAGATTTTTTCAAAACGTGACCGCCGAAGAAATCAAAGAAAAGCTGCAACCGATAAATCTTGAGAACAGTGTGGTACAACAGTTTGAAGAGGAAGGCAAGCATGAGTTTCTTATTCAGACACAGGGAACAGCTATCGACACGGAAAATCTTGCTAAAGTATTGACCGATGCTCTTGCCCAGGGATTCGGAGAAGAAAATTTTGAGATCCGGCGGGTTGAGATGGTGGGACCAAAAGTTGGAAAAGATTTGCGCAAAAAAGGACTGTTGTCGGTATTATATGCGGTGATATTTATGCTCCTTTATATAACCTGGAGATTTGAATTCCGCTTTGGCGTGGGCGCCATCATCGCTTTAATACATGATGTTGCGATAACTGTAGGCATTTTTTCTATCTCAAACCGGGAAATAAACCTTCCCATTATAGCTGCTTTTCTAACAATTGTAGGATATTCCGTCAATGACACCATTGTTGTTTACGACCGGATCCGGGAAAATCGTCGCAAAGGGCCCCGCGATCCCCTGCCCCAGATTATCAATACCAGCATAAATGAAACGCTGAGCCGAACCATACTCACGTCAGGAACAACTTTGCTGGTGGTACTGGCCTTGTTTATATTTGGCGGAGGAGTTATCCATGACTTTGCCTTCGCTTTATTAATTGGTATCATTGTAGGAACTTATTCTTCCGTCTACATTGCCAGTCCAGCCTTGATATTTTGGGAGGAAATCCTTCATCAAAAAAAGAAAAAAAGGTAGGATAAGAATGAGAACAGAAATGATAAATATTGATGAAGCCCGCGGTATTATCTTAAACCATACCGAAATTATGGATATTGAAAAGGTAGATTTGCTTTCTTCCCTGGGAAGAGCAGCAGGAGAGGATATCGCCGCTTCTTTCAGTCTCCCCCCGTGGGATAATTCAGCTATGGATGGCTATGCGGTTCGATTCGAGAATATTCAACCAGCGACTCCCGATCAGCCGGTGGAGCTGAAGGTTATTGAAGACCTCCCTGCCGGCTATATATCTAAGAACCGCCTCAGTCCTTTCGAAACTATTCGCATCATGACTGGCGCTCCCATCCCGGAGGGAGCTGATACGGTTGTTATGAAGGAAGATACCTCTTCATCTGGAGATACCGTTAAAATCCTGGTCCCTCCCCATAGAGGGGAAAATATTAGATTGGCAGGTGAAAACATAAAAAAGGGAGGTCAGGTTCTCCGAAAGAGAATCCTCATACGCCCGCCTCATATTGGTATGCTGGCTTCTCTTGGAATATGCTACCTCTTTGTTTATCAGCGTCCCCGGGTGGCAATTTTATCAACCGGAGATGAGATAAGAGAGATAGACAGTGCCCGGAACCCATCTAAAATTATAAACAGCAATACATATTCAATTTCCGCCTTGGTTAAAGAAGCCGGAGCTATCCCCATCATCCTCGGGATTGCCCGGGATGACAAAAAAGATCTAATCGCCAAGATTCAGAAGGGTTTGAGTGCTGATGTAATTATCACCACGGGGGGTGTTTCAGTGGGGGAATACGATTATGTGAAAGACGCCCTTGAGGCAACCGGCGCAAAGATTGAATTCTGGAAGGTGGCGATGAGACCGGGAAAACCAATTACCTTCGGCACCATTAAGGACAAACTTATATTTGGCCTTCCGGGAAACCCCGTATCCTGTATGATCTCTTTTGAACAGTTTGTCCGCCCTGCCCTGTTAAAAAAAATGGGCCATAAACATTTATATCGTCCCTGTCTGTGGGCAACTGCAAAAGAAGATTTCCAGGCAAAAAAAAATCTTACCTATTTTTTAAGAGTCCGGGTATTTTGCCAAGACGGTGAATTGTTTGCAACCACTACCGGCGACCAGGGGTCCGGCATCCTTAGGTCCATGGTTCAGGCAAACGGATTGATGATTGTGCCGCCGGATAAGAAAAAAGTTAAAGCCGGGGAAAAGATGATGGTCCAAATCCTTGATCGAAGTTTCGAGTTGGAGGATCAACAAATACAGGATATGTGATCTGGGATTTCACATCGCAGGTCGCATCTTTTACCTTAATATCAAACCATGATAAAACTATCCCCAAAATCAAACATTGCCTTTGTGGGTGGAGGAAATGTTTGCAAATCAATGCTCAAAATTCTTTTAAGTAAAAACTTTTCTATCCATCGACCTAATATTTTAGGTGTGGCCGACATCAATGATGAAGCTGAAGGCATGGTGTACGCAAGAAAAAAAGGTTTGTTCACTACCAGAAATTATAGAGATCTATATCAAATTGAGACACTGAATTTGATTGTTGAGGTGACTGGGAATTATGACGTCCTGGCAGAACTAAAAAAGACGAAGCCGTCGAAGGTGAAGTTGATCGATCATTTCGAGGCCATGTCCTTATGGGACTTTATTCAGATAGAAGAAAAAAAGTTAGCAGTTAAACAAAAAATTAAACCCCCCTTAACAGAACCAGCAAAGATCGAGAGGGAGTTCGCAAAATTTTCCCGTCATCTTGGCAAAATCGTCGAGGAAAGGACCGAACATCTGCAAGCAGTGGAAAAAGAGCTGGTAGCAAGAGAAAAAATCATCTCCCAAATAGTCCAGGGTACTGCCATCCCTACATTTGTAATAACCAATGACCATATTGTCACCCACTGGAACAAAGCACTGGAAAAGCTTACCAGCCTTAATGCAGATAGAGTAATCGGAACCAAAAATCATTGGATGCCTTTTTATTCTGAAGAAAGGCCTACCATGGCTGATATTATGGTAGACAAAGCTAAAGAAGAAGAAATAAAAAAGTATTACGGTACTTATTTTTGGAAGTCGGCCCTCACTGAGGGATCATATGAATCAGAATCATTTTGGCCAAAGTGGGGTAAAAAAGGAAAATGGCTTTTCTTTACTGCTTCTCCGATTGAGGGCCCTGATGGAAATATCGTAGGGGCAATTGAGACTCTCTTGGACATCACCGAACGGAAGCGCGCAGAAGAAGCATTGCGCAAAGAAAGTGACTTTGTCACGAGTCTCATCCATACCTCCCCCGCCTTTTTTGTGGCCATTGACAGCTCCGACACAATTTTGATGGCAAACGACACAATGCTGCAAGCGCTCGGGTATAAAACCGATGAAGTCATTGGCAAAAGCTATCTTTCCGATTTTGTTCCTGAGAAAGACCGAAAAAAAGTTTCCACTGTCTTCGAAAAACTTATCAAGACAAAAAAGCCCACTGTAAACGAAAACTATCTGCGCACCAAAGATGGTCAAGAACTTCTCATTGAATGGCATGGAAGACCGGTCTTTAAGGGAACGGGAGAATTTGACTATTTTTTTGGAGTGGGAATTGACATCACCGCAAAAAAATTATTGCAGCATGAGCGCGAAAAACAAATCCGCCAGTTGCATGCTCTGTGGGCAATCAGCACTGCTCTCAGCCCTTCCTTGAATCTTGAGGAGAGTCTTCGCACCGCAGTCGATGGAATTATTACCAATTTAGATGTTGACAGCGCCGGAATCTATCTTAAAGAGGAAAACTCTGGTTTTCGGATTGCTTATTCTTCCGGATATTCACAGCCCTTCTTCCAAAAAACAGGAAAGATCGGCGAGGATGGTATTGTTCGTAAGGTTGCTCAACAAAAACAGCCCGTCTTTTTTGAAGATATAAGCACTTCAAATACGCCTTATATAAATAAGGCTATCATAAAAGAAGGAATAAAATCAGCTGTTTATCTCCCGTTACTTTCAAAAACAGACGTTATTGGTGTCCTCAGGGTCTCAAACCATACTTCACAACACTTTATTAAGGAAGATAAGGATGTTCTGGAATTGATTAGTAACCTCATCGCTTTGTCGATCGAAAACACCATTCTCCGCCGGCAGGAAGAGATGTTCAGCAAGTCTCTTGCGGACAAGGTAAAGGAAAAAACAAAGAAACTTGAAAAATATTATGACAAGCTGCGTAGTTCTGAAGAACGATACCGGCTCATGTTTGATGCCGATCCAAACCCTATTTTTATTTTAGATCGGAATACCTGTAAAATTTTGGATGTTAACAGAACTGCGGTCGAATGTTATCACTACCCACGCGATGAAATTCTGGAGATGACTTTTTTAGATTTACAGTCTAAAAATGATGATAATGATCTGCTCCAGGGACTGAAGAAAATTTCTCAGAACCAATCATTTTTTTATCCCAAACGAATTCATAAGAGAAAGACCGCAGGGCCTTTTTATGTGAATGTTCATATCCGTGCGGTTAGATTGATGGGAAAGGATTCCTTGCTGGCAACCACAACTGATATTACCGAGAATGTGGAAACCGAATCCAAACTTATTCAGGCTGGTAAAATGGCCACCCTCGGCACCATGGCTTCCGGTATAGCCCATGAAATAAGTCAACCCCTGAATGTCATTCAGGTCTGCTCTGACTACTTCAAAAAAATGCTTGAAAAGGGGGAAAAAATTAAGGATGAGGATTTATACTCTATGGCAAATGAAATGGGGGAGAATGTCCAGAGAGCGGCTCAAATTATAAAACACATGAAAGACTTCGCCCGGCAATCTGAGGTTGTGTCCCATAAAATCGATCTTAACAAGCCAATTCGCGATCTGTTTAAACTATTGGGGCAGCAATTAAGGGTGCATCAAATAGACATTTTTTTGGATTTAGATGATACTTTACCTCCTATATCAGCAGATTATAATAGATTGGAGCAGGTGTTCGTGAATTTAGTTGCTAATGCCATGGATGCCTTAGATGAAAGGGGCCAGCAATTAGATGATCCGAACTGGAAAAAACAACTCCGGATAAAATCTTTCTTTAAGGACAATCACGTAGTCGTGACTGTGTCTGATAATGGAACCGGAATTCCAGAAGAAATAAAAGATAAAATATTTGAACCATTTTTTACAACCAAAAAAGTCGGGAAAGGCACCGGTCTGGGAACCAGCATCAGTTATGGCATCGTTAAAGATTATGGAGGAAGTATTGAGGTGCAAAGCAAATTAGGGGAAGGCACAACCTTTGAGTTGAAATTTCCTCCCGCTTCGTAAATAATAGCATTGGAAAAATGGAAAAACTTTTACTAATAGATGACGAAGAATCTATCATTCGCGTGCTTTCTATCTCTTTAAAAAGCGATGGCTATGATGTAGCAACCGCTTTTAATGGTGATGAAGGTATAAAATTATTCCGAGAGGAATCCCCGGATATCGTTCTTACCGATATAAAAATGCCCGGCATGGACGGTATTGAGGTCTTGAAGAGAGTGAAGAAACTTAATCCTGATACTGAAGTCATCGTTGTTACCGGCCATGGTGATATGGATTCCGCTATCGAAGCCCTTCAATATGGCGCTTCTGATTTTATCAATAAGCCGATCAGGGATGATATTCTGGCCCTTTCTCTCGACCGGGCAAAAGAGAGGATATCGGTAAGACAGAAACTTAAGGAATATACTGATGACCTGGAAAACATGGTCAAAATCGCAACCGAAGAGATAAGAAGAAAATCCGAATTTTTGGACAAACTCATTACCAGTTCGCACGATGGTATTGTGGCTACCGATGAAAAGGGTGAAATAATCGTCTTCAATCCGGGCGCGGAGAAAATCTTTGGCTATTCTCGTCTTGAAGTTGTCAGAAAGAAGACAATTTTCGATCTCTACCCCCTCCAAATATCAAAACAGTTCAAGAAAGCGCTATCACAAAAAAAAGCATCGAAAAAAATAGACTGGCAGGAAACTATGATTTTAGAAAAGACGGGTACACATGTGCCAACCGGATTTTCCGGAACTCTCCTTTTCGAACAAAAAATTGTTGTTGGTACTGTCGGATTTTTTCAGGATCTGAGAGAAATAAAACATTTAGAACAGAAACTGGTAAAATCTGAACGCCTGGCCGCTATCGGGCAGACAGTGGCAGGTTTAGCCCATTATATCAAAAATATTTTAAGCGGCCTTAAAGGCGGAACGTATATAGTAAATGTTGGCCTTGACAAAAAGGACATGATTAAGTTAAAAAAAGGATGGGAGATTATTCAGCAAAATATCTCCCGGATATCAACCCTGGTTATGGACCTGCTCACGTACAGCAAGGACCGTAAACCAGAGTATAAAAACTGTTATCCTAACGAAATCGCCGAAGAAGTTTGTGCGCTTATGAAAACAAAGGCAAATGAGAATAATATTGAGATTACCCAGGACTTCGATAAATCTATTGGTGAGGTCTTTATGGATCCAGTTACTCTTCATCGTTCTCTGCTCAACTTAGTTTCTAATGCTATTGATGCGTGTATTTTTGAAGCTGATCCAAAGAAAAAATTTCAAATTCGGGTAAATACGTCCCTCGAAAATGATGCATTAATGAGATTTGACATAATCGACAATGGTTGTGGAATGAGTGAT
>JAGHDE010000230.1 GCA_021160085.1 Pseudomonadota bacterium
ATATTTATATTTTGCAGGATATATGTTTTTTTGTTTGACTACCAGAGTGTTTTTTAGTATTTGAAAATATTTCTTGATTAATGTAAAATTAAATAGATTATTCATTTGTTCTGCTAAGGAGTCAAAAATGGCGCAAGATCTAAGCTATGTGGATTCCGTTTTGGACCGCTTTGAAGGTAAAAAGGGAACGCTTATTACCATTCTTCAGCAAGTTCAATCCCACCAAGGTTTTCTCGAAAAAGAAGCGCTTGTAAAAGTAGCCAAAAGCATGGGGATATCGACTGCCCGCATTTATGGAATAGTTACCTTTTATGCTCAATTCCGTTTAACCCCTGTAGGCAAACATCTCATCCGTGTCTGTCACGGTACCGCTTGCCACGTACAAAATGCGGACGGACTTACCGAAGCCCTTTCCCAAGAACTTAAGGTTAAAAATGGTGAAACTACCCCTGATAATCTTTTTACGCTTGACTCGGTCGCCTGTCTTGGGTGCTGCAGTCTTGCCCCGGTTATTATGGTGGGGGAAAAAGTCTATGGCACGTTGTCTACTGATCGGGTGCGTAAGGTAATCAAAGATTATAAAAAGAAGGAGAAGGCACAGTGAAAACCCTCCGAATCGGTTATAACTCCTGCGGTATAGCAGCCGGAGCAGAAGAAACGTTAAATAAACTTCGGGAATTACTTGGTGGCAAGTCAGATTTTGAGATTGTCAAAACCGGTTGTAATGGCATGTGTTTTATTGAGCCAATTGTGGATGTCATCGAGGACGGGACCGTCCATACTTACGGCGATCTTACTGTTGATAAGGTTGAAAAACTGGTAGAAGCTCTCGAAAAAGGCGAGCACATTGATGAATGGATCGTTGTGCATCCTGAGAAAACCACAGAGCATTCATCCTACCTTGAGAAGCAGATCAAAGTAGCCACCACTAATATAGGCAAGATAGATCCTGATAGTATCGATAACTATATTACAGTTGGTGGTTACAAAGCGCTTGAAAAGGTTGTAAAAACCATGTCGCCTCAGGATGTTATCAATGAAATCAAAGCATCGGGACTTCGCGGCCGGGGTGGCGCTGGTTTCTCATGTGGCATGAAATGGCAATTCGCCAAAGACGCTCCCGGTGATGAAAAATATATGATATGTAACGGCGACGAAGGAGACCCCGGCGCATTCATGGATCGTTCAACCCTCGAAGGTGATCCTCATGGCGTTCTTGAGGGTCTATCAATAGGAGCTTATGCCGTCGGCGCAAAAGATGGCTTTTTCTATGTCCGGGCTGAATATCCTCTTGCCGTTAAGCGGCTCAAAATGGCGATTGAGCAGGCGAAAGAAAAGCAGTTTTTGGGCAATAATATCTTTGGAAGCAACTTCAGCCTCGATATTCATGTCATCGAAGGAGCCGGGGCATTTGTTTGCGGCGAAGAAACAGCTTTAATAGCTTCCATCGAAGGTAAGCGCGGCATGCCCCGCACTCGACCTCCTTTTCCAGCCAATTCCGGAATCTGGACCAAGCCAACTAACAACAATAATGTTGAAACATATGCAAATATTCCCTGGATTATCCGCAATGGGGCCGCTGAATTTGCGAAATATGGCACTGGGACATCAAAGGGCACCAAAGTCTTTGCGCTGGCCGGCAAGATCAAACGGGGTGGAATGATCGAAGTGCCGATGGGGATTACCATCAATGAAGTCTTACATGATATTGGCGGCGGCATTCAAAATGATCGGAAGTGCAAGGCAGTCCAAATGGGGGGTCCATCCGGTGGTTGTATTCCAGCCGAACTTCACGACACCCCTATTGATTATGAGAGCATAACCGCCACCGGAGCAATTATGGGTTCGGGCGGAATGGTATTTATGGATGAAGAAACCTGTATGGTAGATATCGCCAGGTTTTTCCTTTCTTTCATTGTTGATGAGTCCTGTGGTAAATGCACATTTTGCCGTATCGGAACCAAAAAAATGCTGGAAATTCTGGAAAGAATAACCAGAGGCGAGGGCCGGGAAGAAGATCCGGAAACACTCCAGAAACTTGGTGAATCAATTATTAAAGGCTCACTTTGCGGTTTGGGACAAACCGCCCCCAATCCAGTACTGACTACTTTACGTTACTTTAGGCATGAGTACGATGCTCATATCAAGGATCACAAATGTCCCGCCAAGCAATGTAAAGCATTAATTACCTATAGTATTGACGAAGAACTATGCAACGGCTGCCACCTCTGCGTTAAAGTATGTCCGGTTGGCGCGACTTCAGGAAAACCCAAAGAAATCCATGAAATTGATCCTGAACTTTGTACCCGCTGTGGATTTTGTAAAGACGCTTGTAAATTCAATGCTATTGTTGTTGAGTAAGGAGGATCTATATCCATGACTATCAAGGTTACTATTAACGGAAAAGAATACGAAGGCCAGCAGGGAGAAACAATCCGTGAGGTTGCAAAACGGAACGGCATAGGGATTCCGGTCCTTTGTGATCACTCTCAGCTTGAGCCTTTTGGAAGCTGCCGCATCTGCCTTGTGGAACAAGAAAAAGCCCGGTTTCCAGTAGTGGCCTGTGCCACCCCCATATTTGACGGGATGGTGGTAAATACTGATACCGAACAAATAAAAAACCTTCGAAAACTGGATCTTGAACTCCTTTTTTCAAATCACTTTGCGGATTGTGTTGCCCCGTGCAACCTTACCTGCCCCGCGGGTATTGACATTCAAGGCTATGTGGGCCTGGCAGCTAACGGTGAATATGCTGCCGCTGAAAAAGTAATCAAACAAAGTCTCCCCTTTCCGGGTGTCCTGGGAAGAGTCTGCCCGGCTCCCTGCCAGCAGGAATGCCGCCGAAACCTCGTGGAAGACGCTGTATCGATTAAATATATAAAGCGTTTCATCTCTGACCACAATTTTTCTAACCAAACCCGTTATACCCCCCCGGTGGCTAAACCCAGCGGGAAAAAAGTTGCCATTATTGGCGCTGGTCCAGCCGGACTATCCTGCGCATACTATCTGGCTCAAAAAGGCCACAAGTGTGTTGTTTTTGAACAGCAGCCGAAAGCCGGCGGCATGGTTCGGTACGGAATCCCCGACTACCGCATGCCCCAGGATATGCTCGATGCCGAAATCGCTGAAGTGGAGGCCCTCGGGGTTGAAATCAAATATAATACAACCTTGGGAAAAAACATAACGCTCGATCATCTGCGCCAGGATTATGATGCGGTCTTTCTTGCAATCGGAGCATGGCAAAGCAAATCGATGCAAATTCCCGGTGAAGAACTGGAAGGGGTTTACCAGGGCATAGATTTTTTAATAGACGTAAAGCTCGGGAAAAAATTTAATCTCGGTGAAACCGTGGTTGTTGTTGGTGGTGGCAATACCGCTATTGATGCGGTTCGCACATCCCTTCGATTAGGGGCGAAAAACTGTTATATCGTTTACCGCCGCAGCCGGGTGGAGATGCCAGCCGACGCCATTGAAGTTAATGATGCTGAAGAAGAAGGAGTACAGTTCCATTTTCTCACCAATCCGATCCGGATCCACGGAGAAGGACGAATGGACTCGATTGAATCAATCCAAATGGAACTTGGCGAGCCGGACGAATCCGGACGAAGACGCCCGGTAGAAATAAAAGGTTCTGAATTTACCATTAAGGCAGACACCATTATCATGGCTATCGGACAGGAACCTCTTCCCACCTGTGTTGGTTCCGAAACCGGAATCCAAGTTACCAGACGGTCCACATTCCAGATTAACGAAGAAACATTCCAGACCGATATCCCCAGCGTATTCGCTGGTGGTGACGCTGTAAGAGGACCAAGCACGGTTGTTGAATGCGTTGGCGACGGTCGGCGGGCTGCCATTCAGATTGACAAATTCCTTGGTGGTAAGGAAATAACCCCTTTGGAGGAAATATATTCAGTTCGCCGGGGGCAATCATTGGAAGATCTTAGACAGTTTGAGGAAGAATGGAAAGTGCGATATCCTTCTGAACCCCGCGCTGTCATGCCCATGCTTGATCCTGCCGAACGAATTAAAAGTTTCGTCGAGTGTGAAACAGGTTTTACCGAAGAGGAAACCCGTCGTGATGCGCGGCGATGCCTCGAATGCGGATGTTTATCTCAATATGATTGCGAATTGCGCCAGTTGGGGCAAGCTGCCGGCGCTGATCCTGCTGCGCTAAAAACCCCTGGTGAAATACATTACGAACCGGATTTTCGGCATCCTTTTATCATGAAGGATCAAAACAAGTGTATCCTTTGTGGCATCTGTGTGAGAGCATGCGAAGAACTCCGTCATGTCGGTGCATGGGGTTTTGTTGAACGAGGTTACATCACTACTGTTCAGCCATCTTTTGGCAAACCTCTCCAGGAAACAGAATGTGAGTCCTGTGGCACCTGTGTCCAGGCATGTCCGACCGGTGCGCTTAATGAACGGTTCCAGGATATCAAACCAGTACCTGAGGAACTGACCGATTCTCCCGGAGTATGCACATTTGGTGCTTTTGGTTGTCAAATGGCCCTCGCTAATATGGACGGTCGCTTGGTTTCAACCAAAGGGTTGGATCAAAATCCTAATCATGCGCTGCTTTGCAAATTCGGACGATACGGGACCCGTTATATTAATTCGCTGGAGCGAATCAAAAATCCCATGAAACAGGAAAATGGCCGGTTGAAGCCAATAAGCTGGGAAGAGGCTCATAATTATATCGAAGATAAGCTTCAGACAATTTCCGGCAAAGACTGGGGGTTCTACGCCGGTGGACGTCTTACTTTGGAAGAACTTGCCCAGATAAATTCATTCATTGACAAAAAGTGTTCCGGAGCGCTCAAAAGCACATTTGCCTGTGACTTGGCTAAGGGCAGTAAAATCATTGCTGATGCCTACGCCACATCCGGACCTCCCTGGAAGTACGATGAAATTGATGATGCTGATGTCATTTTTACGGTAGGAATGAGTGAACGAGCATTAATGACGGTCTTAGGCGTGAAAATTCGCAACGCAAAAGAGAACGGTGCTATCTTGTTGGGGCTTGGCCGGCAGGAATTTGAAAAGCTCTCGCACATCTTTGACGAGTTCTGGACAATAGAATCTTACTCTGCCTTTCTGGCCGGTATTTTCAAAGGGGTTGACACTCCTTCGAATACAAACGCTCAGGGATACGACGAACTCATCAAGGATGTAAAAGAT
>JAGHDE010000143.1 GCA_021160085.1 Pseudomonadota bacterium
GGAAATTGCCGAGCGTAGAAAGGCCGAAGAAGCGCTAAAGGAGTCAGAACTGAAACTGGCGGAAATTGTCGACTTTCAGCCTGATGCCATACTGGCGGTTGATTTAAAAGGGAAGGTCATCGCCTGGAACCGGGCTATCGAGGAGATGACCGGGGTCAAGGCCGGAGACATGCTTGGCAGGGATAACTATGAATACGCTCTTCCTTTCTACCAAACAAGAAGGCCAATTCTTCTCGATATGGTGCTTTGTCCAGAGGAGAATTTAGAGGGAAAATACTTCTTTATCACAAGAGAAAAGGATATTCTCATTGCGGAAACCGAGGTTCCTTACGTTAAAGGGGAAAGCCGGATTCTCTGGGCAAAGGCTGCTCCTATATACAACACCGAGGGGAAAACTGTAGGGGCCATCGAGTCTATCCGGGACATTACCGAGCGCAAACGAGCCGAGGAGACCCTGAGAGAAAATGAAATAAAATACCGGGCTCTTTTTGAATCTTCCCCTGATGCGATCATGCTTTCGGATAAAAAAGGAATTTTTGATTGCAACTGGGCAACCCTTAGGATTTTCGGCTTTACCTCAAAGGATGAGATTATTGGCAGACATCCGGGGGGCACTGAACTATCCCCGCTTAAACAACCGGATGGGAAGGATTCTTTTGAGAGCGCCAATGTTCATACTGCGAAGGCAGTCAGGGAGGGGTGGAATTTCTTTGAGTGGATGCATAAAAAAGCAGATGGAACTATATTCCCTACCGAGATATCGCTTAACCGGTTTGAATTAGAAGGAAGAAATGTTTTACAGATAATAGTCCGCGACATCACCGAGCGCAAGCAAGCCGAAGAAGAGAAAAAGAAACTCGAACTCCAGCTTCATCAGGCCCAGAAGATGGAATCGATTGGCACATTAGCCGGCGGTGTAGCCCATGACTTTAACAACCTCATTATGGGCATCCAGGGGTGGGCAGAATTGCTGTTAATGGATACAGATCCCAACCACCCCCATTTTGAGCGGCTTAAAGAGATAGAAAACATAGCAAAAAGAGCCGCCGGCCTTACCAAACAGCTTTTAGGATTTGCCCGGGGCGGCAAATACCAAGTAAAACCCACAGATCTGAATAAGCTGATTGAAAAAAGCTCTCAGATGTTTGGCCGCACCAGAAAAGAGATAGAAATCAGCATAAAGTACCAGAAAGATATCTGGATGACAGAATCTGACCAGGGCCAGATTGAGCAGGTATTATTAAACCTTTATATAAATGCCTGGGAAGCAATGAAAGAGGGAGGGAACCTTTATCTTCAGACCGAAAACATTATCCTTGATGAAGAGTATGTAAAATCGTTTAAAATAGAACCGGGCAGATATGTAAAGATAACCGTAACCGATACCGGTATCGGGATGGACAAGAAAACCCAGAAAAAAGTATTTGATCCCTTCTTCACCACCAAACATATGGGAGGAGGCACCGGCCTGGGCCTTGCATCCGTCTACGGTATAATCAAAAACCACGATGGATTCATCAATGTTTACAGTGAAAAAGGAAAAGGCGCCACCTTTACCATCTATCTGCCCGCATCAGAAGCAGGGACCAGGGATAAGGGATCAGTGGCCAGAAAAGAAGAGCTTCTCAAGGGAGATGAGACAATTCTTTTAGTAGATGATGAAGAGATGATTATTAAAGTTGCCAAAGAAACATTAAAATCCCTGGGCTACCAGGTATTACTGGCCCGAAGCGGCAAACAAGCCATCAAAGAATACAAGAAGAACAAAGAGGATATAGATATGGTAATTCTCGACATGGTGATGCCGGAGATGGGAGGGGGAAAGACCTATGACCAGCTTAAGAAGGTCAACCCTAAGATAAAGGTTCTTCTTTCGAGCGGCTACAGCATAAATGGCGAAGCCAGGGAGATACTGAACCGCGGTTGTGATAGCTTTATCCAGAAGCCCTTTAATATAAGCCTCCTTTCTCAGACAATCAGAGAGATTCTGGATAAAAAAAGATGATGAGAGCTTTTAAGCCGGCTGGTATTTTTCATAATATCTCAACTACAAAACAATAGGTCATGGTCAATGAAGCGGCCAGCTTAAGTCCGGTTCCAAGCATAAAACCGGCCAGCGATCCGAAGCCCGCTCTCAGCGATTTATTGAAATCCTGCCCCTTGATGGATTCAGCAATGATTGCACCGGCCAGTGGCCCGGCTATGATTCCGACCGGTTGAAAAAAGAATATTCCAAGTACCAGTCCAATAGTAGCACCCCAGATTCCGGCTTTTGACCCCCCGAATTTTTTGATACCCCAAACCGGCACAATATAGTCGAGGACAGATACGACCAGTGCAACAAGTCCCATTATTAGCAAAAAACTGAAACTAAAATTACCAAACCTGCTGAAATGCAGCAGTAAAATACCGATAAAACTAAGGGGAGGGCCGGGAATAACTGGAAGAATACAACCAAGCAAACCGATAAGCATCATTATTATACCTGAAATTAGCAGAAACCAGTCGAACATGATTAAATTTTCCGGGTGGCTTAGAGATTAAGGAATATACCTGCTTTCGGGAAATACGAACACGGCTCCCTTTGGCCTTTGAATATTTAACATATATTTTTTAAAGAGATAAGGGAAAAATCAAAAGATCGCTATGCAAAAAATAGTATCATACAGGTTTTACGAATAAGGAGATGGAGTCATGATCGACTTTTGTGATTTGCTGTGCAAATATGCATCGGTGCCCGAAGACGACAGCCTGGACGGAGCTGGCTCGTGCATGACCTTCAACGCGCTTTACTGCAGCAAAAATAAAAGGTTGGTTTATAAGAACCAACCTTGTGATAAAAAGGAGGAAGATAAAGATTTAGAATAACTTCAGACAGAACAAAAGAGATTTGGACAGCACCAAGTCAAGAAACCACCATGGAAAACACTGCTGCAAGAACAAGTGCCTGGACCATCCAGCCAATAAGGCAAACCCCTATCGCCCGCGCCGTGCTCTGATAATCCAGGGCCTGTCGTACTGCAATCACCATTGCCACCAGCATCCAGATTGAAGCAATAAGAAAAACAATCTTTGTCAGCCCGGGAATGACTCCGGCTATCCGAATCAGACCGGGAGAACTCGAAAAGCCGATAGTGCGTAACAGCTCACCATGATCTGCCCTGGTCTGGGGTTCGGGAAGAAGCTTTGTTCCAATGAAATAGGTGAGATACGCCCAGATATACCAACTGACGAGGGCCATAATGGTTCCAATAAAAATTCCTTTAATGCTGCCCATAGTCATGCTTCCCACTCCTGCGGCAATGCTGGAAAGAACAACAACCCCAATGGCCTGACCCATCGCCCCCTTATCAGCCTCAACTTCTTCATAAAGAGCAACATCGAGCTTGGCAGCGCGGATAATACGATCTGTGTAACTATTCATAATTTCCTCCCTCTATAATTTGAGAGCTTTGGAGAACAGGGTTTTGCCAGGTCTCAATCCCTTGAGTCCTCGTATGGTCCCAGCGGGAATCGAACCCGCGTTTCCGGCGTGAGAGGCCGGCGTCCTGGGCCACTAGACGATGGGACCTTTGTGGAACTTTAATGGAAGGCGCCTTTTCTGTCAATATTTTTTTGGTGCAGGGTAACACTTTCTGAAATAATTATCTGCTTTTTTTCAAGCGCTAATCCGCCAAATGAATCCCGGAATTTGCAGCAGACAGTTCTGAAAAGCCCTGCCCTTCCGGCGCCCAAAATATCCCGATTTTGTTTTAGACGGTGAATTTCAGACTATGTCTATAAAACAACATTTTTTTATGATAAAATCGCAAAAAAATTGGCTGTTTAAAAATCTTGTTTTGCAAACCTCTTTACTCCGAGAAGTCTCTATGGAAAAAACCATTAGGGAAGATTGTATTACAATATTCAAAGCAGGAATAAAAGCGGTGGATTCCTACCAGGCAGTTAAAACCCATCTTCGGGTTGAGGGCAACTATCTTGTGGTGGCTGACCAAAAATACAAGCTCACCGATTTTGACCACATCTACGCTATCGGAGCCGGAAAGGCCACTGCCTCGATGGCACTGGCTTTAGAGGAAATTATGGGAGACCGATTAAACAGCGGGCTGATAATAGTTAAATATGGACATCTGTCAAATCTTAAAAAGGTAACCATTGTTGAGGCAGGACACCCGGTGCCGGACGAAGCCGGCTTTCAGGGAGCTCAGGCTCTCTTGGAACTGGCGCAAGCCTGCGGCAAAGATGATCTGATTATTTGTCTGATATCAGGAGGTGGTTCGGCACTTCTCCCTCTTCCGGTATCAGGAATAAGTCTGAAAGAAAAACAGGAAACGACCAGGCTCCTCCTCAATTGCGGTGCGAATATCCACGAAATTAATACGATCAGAAAGCACCTTTCCCGGATTAAGGGTGGTGGTCTGGCTGGAATTGCTTATCCTTCCACCCTTATTTCCTTGATCCTTTCTGATGTTATCGGCAATGATCTTGATGTAATAGCCTCCGGGCCGGCAGTGGCTGATAAAAGTACATTTGAGGACTGTGTTAAAATAATGGAGAGGTACAACCTTTTTGCAAAAATTTCTGATACCGTCCGTACCCACCTTCAAGAAGGGGCCGCAGGAAAAAGAGAAGAAACGCCCAAACCGGGCAGCCCGATTTTTAAAAGAACTTCTAACGTGATTATTGGAAGCAATATACAATGTCTGGAAGCAGCCGAGAAAAAGGCCAAAGAACTTGGATATAATACCCTTATTATTTCATCGTTTGTAGAGGGAGAGACCCGGGAGGCAGCCAGAGTTCACAGCGCTGTTCTCAAGGAGATAATAAACTCCGGGCGTCCTCTTCCCCTTCCGGCCTGTATAATCTCCGGAGGTGAAACCACGGTAACCATCAAAGGTAATGGGAAGGGCGGAAGAAACCAGGAGTTCGTTCTGGCGGGGGGTATTGAAATAGCCGGCTGGGCGGGTGCATCCGTTTTTAGTGCTGGAACCG
The DNA here is from genome assembly GCA_021160085.1 of Pseudomonadota bacterium. Lineage (GTDB taxonomy): Bacteria > Desulfobacterota > WTBG01 > JAGOGO01 > JAGOGO01 > JAGHDE01. The sequence goes on from JAGHDE010000143.1 coordinate 4,993, forward strand.
ATGGAACTGATGGCCCGACTGATGCGGCCGGCGCTTATGCTGACTGGAGAATGTTTGATAAAGCTCGAAAATCAGGTCTCGATCCTTATCATTATCTTGCGAACAATGATTCCTATCACTTTTTTAAAAAAATAGAGGATCTTATTATCACCGGTCCAACCAACACCAATGTTATGGATTTACGACTGCTTATTGCGAAATAATTCTTTTTGAAACACGAGTCAGCGCTTGATGCTGCTATTAATGTTTGATGAGTTGTTGCCCAAACAGAAATTTCTATGAGGGGCTATTAAAATTGGATACGGATATTTGAAACCCTCAAAAATTACGTTTCACACTTAACAATTTTTATTAACTAAATGAAACAGGACTTTTTAATTATGGACGAATATGCAGGCAGAAAAAATCGACCTTCCTTTTTTCAATCGATTATCAGACTGATTCTTTACTTTTTGGGTTTTATCGGCCTGTTAGGAATATTAACTTCCTTCCTTTTTCCTGATTTTATGGATCAGGCAATTCAAAAATCGACCGGCCTTTTTAAGCATAAGCTTCAATTGCGCAGGGTCTTGATAAACATAAATGGGAAAGAAAAAGAACTTTCTAATAAAGATGTGATAGAGGCCTCGTTGGGAGATAAGGTTAATTTAGCAGAAGTTGATACCAATATTCTTTTAAACCGGGGGGTTACAGCCGATATAGCGGGCATTCAACCGGACATCGGCCTTGATCTGCCGATTAAAATTAATACGATGGTTGAAGATGCTTTAAATGTTTCCACTGATGGGCTGGGAAAGGAGTACCAGCTCACCTTTCAAAAAAATGGCGAACCATTTGGACTTATCGGAATAAAAATTATTTTATCCGGGAATGATTGGCTAAGCCGGGCGGAAAAACTGAAGAATACAGAAGATAAAGTAAGATGTTATCAATTTGCTAAAAAACTATCCCCCAAAAACCCGGAAATCAACCTTTGCCTGGCTGAAGCCTATAAAAGTCTGAAAAACAACAAAAACGCCATTAAGGAATATGAAAATGTACTAAAAGCCGATCCAAAAAACATTACGATTCTTAATGCTCTAATGGAGCTATATTCAAAAACAAAAGATAAAGATGGACTTATACAGACCTACCGGAGAATCTTAACGCTCGACCCTGAAAATGCGGTAATTCATAACAACCTGGGGTATGTGTATACTCAAAAAGGGGACTTAAACCAGGCGGAGAGAGCCTATCGAAAGGCTCTGAAACATGCTCCCCGGGATATCGATTTTCGCATCAACCTGGCCAGATTATATGAGCAGGCCAAAAATTATCCCAAGGCCATAGAAGAGTATGAAAAAATTTACCGGCAAAGGAAAAAAGATAAAACCATCCTTTATACCCTGATCAATCTTTATGAGCGAAAAAAGGATACCACCAACCTGATCAATACTTATAAAAGATTAATCAAGCTTGATCCTAATAACGCAACCCTTCACCATAACTTAGGGTTTATTTATCGAGATGAAAAAAGATGGAGTGAAGCTATAGCAGCTTTAAAACAGGCAGTTAAACGCCGCCCCAAAGATTCAGAAACGAGAAAGGCTCTGGCGAGCAGTTATCAGGAAGCGGGAAACCTTAAGGGTGCTGTTAAAGAGTTTGAGCGGGTTCTTTCGATTAAAGCCGATGACCAGGATACCTTGTATGCGCTTGCAGACCTTTATTTGAAAAAGAATAATAAAACAAAATTGAAGAAAACATATCAGCGAATCTTAAAAATTGAACCCAAAAAAGCAGAGATTCATGACAAATTAGCTCTGCTTCTATCCGAGAGCAAAAATTATCCTGAAGCTATTAAGCATTATAAAAAGGCGGTTCGATATGCCCCCCGCAATATTAGCTATCGGATCAACTTAGCCAGGGCATATGAAAAGTCTGGAAATTTAGACAACGCACTTACTCAATACCGCCTTGTTTACAAGGCAGCCCCTGATTCTAATGAAGCAAAGGAAAAAATTCCGGCCCTAAATTTGGAAATTTTAAGACGGAAACATAAAAAATAGAATGACCATCTCCCAATTAGTTAATGCAATCTGTCTGCGTGTGGACACGCACAAGCAGGAGGGTTCGAGGATTCAAGGGGTCAGGGATTCGAGGGTTCGAGTGACACAAAGTGGAGCCATCGGCGCTCAATGCTAA
>JAGHDE010000150.1 GCA_021160085.1 Pseudomonadota bacterium
AAACAATAATCATTCCCGAAAAAATATGATATAATTAAATTGTTATCAACTAAAGACAGTTAAGTAATCAACCTATCTGCTTGCAATTATTATAAAAAATTCGAACCAATAAAACCTTTGCGGTATTTTTGCAGTTTTGAATCAAAGGAGGTGACTGCCATAATGGATAAGGCGAATAAAACCAAAAAAATAAAAGAAATAAACGCCAACTTTAAAGAACAATATAAAGACGTTGCCGATAAAACAGTTGAAGAACTGGGCCTCTCCAAAGAAACCGCATGGGATTTCTATAACAAGGTATTGACTCTTTTAGATAAATTAGGATGTAGTGACAAACGAGAAAAACCTATTTCACGAAAGGTGCTGGATGGGATGGGGATACCGGAAGATGTGGCAAATCAATTCCTCCGTCTTTGTGAATATCATGGCGGTATTTGTGATTGCAAAATATGTATGTATGCGGGAGAAGTGCTGAAGGATGAGCCTACCGAATAATCCTTTTCCCTTACTTATTAATCTCATCTTTTGTCTTCATCACGGGATTCTTTCAGGAATTCATCCCGGGCTTTTTTTAGCCCTTCCATAATTCCTTTAGTACGTTTCTTTATAACTTTATGTGCCTCGTCAACGACTTTCTCCGAGTCTTTATTTAGGGTGGCATCATCCGAAGACACTATACCCTTTCGTTTGCGTGCCCATCTGATAAGTCCTTTGGTCAGTTCCTTTTCCGCAGAACGGAGCTTTTCTCCAAACGAAGAATTCCTTTGTTTTCCCATTGGACCGGTTTATTAGCTCCTGATTAAAAGATATTCTCTAACCTTCTTAGGGCCTTCTTTGTTTTTTGTTTAGGATATAGATATTCAGTGCCAAAATTTATTCTGGATTCTGCCTCCTGACTTTTAAAGGCACACCAGAAATTTGGACAACAACCCATCAACAGGTGACGTGAATAATAAGCGCAGTCTTTTTTCCTTTTGGAGAGTTTATTAAATACTCACCTCATCAATCCAATTGAAAAAACCGCCCGAACCATTACGTATAGGCAGTTCGATTATTTCCGGAACTTCATAACTGTGATTGCGGCAAATAAACGCTTCTATCTCTTTGTATAATGCTGTTTTTGCCTTTATCAGCAAAAGCATTTCATTGTCTTTGGTGAATTTGTTTTTCCATTCATAAAAACTGGTAATTTCCGTAACTTGAACACAGGCGGCGAGACGATTCTTAACTAACGATGCAGCTATCTTTTCCGCTTCTTCTCTGCTGCTACAAGCTGTCATAATGAGACAGTATCCCTCTCTTTCACCCATGGTTTAAAAACTCCCTTTTATCAATTTTTACTAACCCAATTAGCTGAGCAACTTAAAAATCTTTTCCTAATTTATAGGTCTCTTCTAAATATCCCTTACGCGTCGCATCATCAGCCATAACCACATTGTGAAATATCGTCTGTTCAACTTCCTTGATTCCACAAAATTTAAGTATACCATCATTGTTGATCTTTTTCAGAGCCACTTCCAACCCCGTCGAGGAGGCCTCTTCTTCGGAAGCCGCTGCGGTGTTAATAAACAGTCCCTTTTGGTGTTTTAGAAGGCCGGTATAGTGACCGGTCTTTTCATCAATACTGTAAGCAAATCCCATAAAAAAGACCCGATCAATCCATCCCTTTAGAATGGCGGGTGAACCAGTCCACCAGATAGGATAAATAAAAGCAATTCCTTCCGACTGGTTAACTTTCTCCTGTTGGAACTTAATGTCATCAGGCGTTTCTCCTTTCATCAAAAGGTCTAAATCATCCTGGCTCAAACAGGGGTTAAATTTCATTGCGTACAGATCTATTAATTCCCAGGTATGCCCGGCGTCGGCGAGACCTTTGGTAAAGGATTCCAAAATAGCGTGGTTAAATGATTCCGGATTTGGATGAACATAAACAACTAATACTTTCATGACGGTCTCCTCTATGATAATAAGGTTATTTTAATACAAAGCCTTCACATCAAAATATCCGGGGCTTTTATCCCCCTCAAGCAAAAACCCGTTCTCATCGTATAAAGAACAGGCTCTGTTTCTTGACTACTCTATCTTAAAGGGGTTAAGTACAAATAGGACAAAATATTATTATCCACCGCAAAACTAAATAATGTCAATCAATTCAATATCATAAATCAATGTTTTTCCAGCCAAGGGGTGATTTGCATCAAGGGTTACTATATTTTCTGTGATCTCGGTTATGGTTAACGGCATAAGGTTGCCATCAGGCCTCCAAACCTTAAACTTCTCTCCCACAACCGGGTTAATATCCTCGGGGATGTCACTCTTTTTCACCCGTACGGTTAACTCTTCGAACCACGGGCCATAAGCCTTCTCTGGAGGAAGAGTAACTTTTTTGGTATCTCCGATTCTTAAGCCGATAATAGCTTCTTCAAACCCCGCAAAATAAAACCCGCTTCCAATTGCAAATTCACGTGGTGCGGTCTCTTTTGAAGTCTCAAATTCTGTTCCGTTTTCCATTCTGCCGGTGTAGTGTACTTTTACTCTGTCCCCGGTTTTTGCCTTACTCATGCAAATCTCCAATAAATAATCTAAATGTATAGATCATAACCTGTTTTGCACAGATTTTACCTTGCTCTCAATCCGCCCGGAAGGACCCTTCCGGTAGTCAACGTTCATGCTTATGTAAATTCGGTCGCAGTCTTTCTTGAGCTCTTTGAAACAACGGCTCACCACCACCATAACCTCGTCCCACTCTCCTTCGATACATGTACTCATCGGACCAAACTTATACGTTAATCCACTTTCTTTGATAATTTTTACTACCCTGGCTACATAGGGACTTACGCTTTCTCCCTTATCCGAGGGAAAGATGGCTAAATTAATTAGTACGCTCATAAAACCCTTTACCGAAAAGCTCCAAGCTGACAAGGAGATATTTTTACTTTTAACAGCGCACAGGCCTCAGAAATTTTCATTTTGGCAATGCCAAATTTTTTTGCAATCTCCCAGCATGAAAGACATGGTATTCGACTATTTACCAGTGATGTTTTTATAGCTTCCTCCAACTGGTGCGATACCTCCTTTGCCGGTTTAACAATTCTTTTTTGAGGACTGTAACCGTACAAGCCAAGCTGGCATTTATTTATGCGAACCTCCAAAAGAT
>JAGHDE010000023.1 GCA_021160085.1 Pseudomonadota bacterium
AATTGTTCAATTAAAGGCGGCAGGTTTTCTTTAACTGTCTGCCAGACAATATGATAATTAATGTCAAAGCAAGCATGTATCAAACGATTTCTCATATCGACAATAACAGGCCATTTGATTTCAGGATACTTTGCCTGTGTAGTTTTTGTAACATTTGCGGCTGCTTCACCTATAATCTCTAATGATCGGACAATGGCATTTCCAAGCTTTCTATCACGTTGCAATTCTTCAAATGTTGCTTTCCCTAAAAAATTTCTCGCATCTAAAGCCGCATCCAGCATATGTTTCAACCTATCTTTATCATCGGGCTTCTTCATAATGCACCTCGGCGTTTTTAACGACTTCATCCCGAAAGTATCTGCTTAAATCTTCTGGTGTTCTTAAATCCACCTTACGCCCAATGGTCTCGGATAATTCTATTTCCATTCCGGCAATATCAAATAACCCCGGCATATGGTCTTTGTCAAACTCCACAAGAATGTCAATATCGCTGTCCGGCTGTAATTCATCACGCAGAGCAGAACCGAAAAGAGACATTTTGGTTATCTGATTTCTCCGGCAGAATGCTTTTAGCTCCGCTTTGGGAATATAATCCGTGAGTTTAAACATAATGCACCTCTCTTTTAGCTTTCATGGCTTTATCTGCCGCAGCACTTCTTGTATTTCTTTCCGCTTCCGCACGGGCAGGGATCGTTTCTCCCCACCTTTTTGCTTGTACGCCGGACTGTTTCCTGTTTCTTCGCTTCTTCTCCGCGGCCCATAGTTAATTGGGAAGGGGAAGAAGCCCCCGGTGAAACCAATTCTGGTTCAGAAGCAATTCGTATCCGGAAAAGCCGGGAAATTGTTTGTCCCTTTATCCGCTGAATCAGATCCTGAAACATCTCAAATCCTTCTTTTTGATACTCGTGAAGCGGATTCCGCTGTCCATACCCCCTGAGACCAATCCCTTCCTTAAGGTGATCTAAACTAAGAAGATGCTCTTTCCAGAGGAGGTCCATGGCCTGAAGCGAACAGAACATCACAACCTGCCTGAAAACAGCTTCTCCATACTCAGCTTCTTTCTGCTGATAGACCTCCTTGGCTTTATCAATGATAAGGTCGCAAAGTTTTTCCTCGGTCATCTCCTCCTGGTCGCGAGAAGAGATGGAAAGCCGAAATAGAAACAAGTTAAAAACTTCTTCCTGGATTCCTGCGTAGTTCCACTCATCAGGATTCAATTCAGAATCAGCGTATCTTTCTGCCAGATCTTCGCTCAATTCTTCAATCATCTCCATGACATCTTCTTTGAGATTTTCACCCCGGATAATCCGACTGCGCTGTTCATAGATAACTTCCCGCTGTTTGTTCATCACATCATCATATTCTAAAAGATGTTTTCGAATATCAAAATTGTGTGACTCCACCTTCCCCTGAGCATTTTCTATGGCTTTGGTAATAAGGGAATGTTCTATGGGCTGGCCATCCTCCATGCCTAACTTTTCCATGATGGAGGCGATCCGTTCTGAACCAAAAATTCTTAACAACTTATCTTCAAGAGAAAGGTAAAAACGGGAAGAACCAAGATCACCCTGGCGGCCACTCCGGCCTCTGAGCTGACGATCAACCCGCCGGGAATCATGTCTCTCGGTTCCGATGATATGAAGGCCGCCTATTTCTGCCACTCCGGGTCCGAGCTTTATGTCAGTACCCCGGCCGGCCATATTGGTAGCAATGGTCACCGCCCCGGGCTGGCCGGCATTGGCAACGACCTCTGCCTCTTCTTTATGCCTCTTGGCATTAAGAACCGAATGTTTTATTTTTTTCCCCAGCATCCGGCTTAAGGTTTCAGAAACGTCTACTGATGTCGTGCCCACTAAAACCGGTTGCTTCCGGGAATGCATCTTTTTAATCTCATCAATAACGGCCCGGTACTTTTCTGCTCTGGTCTTATAAATCATATCAGGATAATCAGTTCGACGGACCGATTCATTGGTGGGAATAACCAGAACATCAAGCTTGTATATTTTCATGAATTCCGGGGCTTCGGTCTCCGCGGTTCCCGTCATACCAGCCAGCTTTTCATACATCCGGAAATAGTTCTGGAGAGTAATGGTAGCAAAGGTCTGGGTTTCTCCTTCTATGGTAACACTCTCCTTTGCTTCCAATGCCTGATGCAAACCATCACTGTATCTCCGACCGGGAAGAAGCCGGCCGGTAAATTCATCCACAATCATCACCTTTCCATCACTGACCACATAATCAACATCTTTCTCAAACAGAGAATAGGCCTTCAAGAGCTGTTGAACATTCTGAATTTTTTCTCCTTTGTCAGCAAACTCTTTCTCTAATTCCCGTCGGCGTTTTTCCCTTTCCGCCTCGCTAAGGTCTGATTCTTCATCAGCCTGACTCAAGTCGGGAATTACAAACATGTCCGGGTCATTCGGGGCAAGAGCGTGCCGACCTTTATCGGTGAGATCCACCACGTTGTTCTTTTCTTCAATATAAAAATAAAGCTCCTCATCCAGGTCCGAAAGGCGTTTATCCCGGATAAAATCCAACTCGACCTTTTCAACCAGTTTTCTATATTTACCATCTTTAATGATCTTCAAAAGCCGTTTATTTTTGGGGGACCCTCGCTTAGCATTAAGCAGATTAATCCCGGCATCATAATCCTCGCCTTTTTTGATAAGGTCTTCCGCTTTCTTAACAAGATTATTAACAAAAAGGGTCTGGCTGTTTACCAGCCGCTGGACAGAGGGCTTCATCTCGCCGTAACGGTTGGATGACTGCTCCACCGGACCGGAAATGATAAGGGGAGTCCGGGCCTCATCAACAAGGATGCTGTCCACCTCATCTACAATAGCGTAATAATGATCTCTTTGAACCTGCTCCTCCTTGCTGTGGGCCATATTATCCCGGAGATAATCAAACCCGAATTCCGTATTGGTGCCATAGGTAATGTCAGCCTGGTAAGCGCGTTTCCGGCTGATGGGATCAATATCATGATAGACAACATCTGCGCTGAGGCCCAGAAATTCATAGATTTTTCCCATCCAGTCCCGGTCTCGCTTTGCCAGATAATCATTTACAGTGATGATGTGAACGCCCCGGCCGGTGAGCGCGTTAAGATAAACCGGCAGGGTCGAAACCAGGGTTTTCCCTTCGCCGGTAGCCATTTCCGTAATTTTTCCCTGATGAAGAGCAATCCCCCCTATAATCTGGACATCATAGTGCCGTTCCCCAAGTGTTCTCCAGGCGGTTTCCCGAACCACGGCAAAGGCCTCAAAAAGAATATCATCCAGCGATTCTCCCCGTTCAAGTCGTTCCTTGAATTCCGGGGTCCTGGCCTGGAGCTGAGAATCGCTAAGCTTCTTTATTGAAGGTTCAAGCGCGTTTATGCTTTCCAGATAAGGCTGAAATTTTTTCAATTCCCGGTCATTCCGGCTTCCGAAAAATTTTCGGGTAATCAGTTGCAACACTTTTTAAAATCTCCCATCATTTTCGTTTATAAGGCAAAAAAATCTCTTCTTCCCTAAAAGGAGAAAAAGTCACTGGTTAAAGATAAATTATGAATATATTTAAAAAAAAGTCAAGGCATACGAAATGATTCCTCTGCTACAACATCATGTTTGTTACTTGCGCTTGACAAAAAACTTTTTTTCTATTGTCTCTCCGTCGGAAACTGACCTTTAATCCATTACTTAGCGTAATCCAGAGGGCATAAATAATCGGCCAATTTTGTCATCAAAGCAGTAATTAATTTTTTGACATGACGATTTATATGTAAACGACTATAATGGTGAATCGAAGTGTTCTTTATCCACTTGATTTCTTCCTTGATCTTTTACGTATGTCTTTACTTCCTTATATAATGAAATTATAACGGAATTCTTATGGTCCTATGAAAGCCTTTCGAACCGTTTTACCTTACCTGCGAAAAAATATCTGGTATCTCGTTGGTGGAATGACTGCCCTTTTAGCGGTAGATTTTCTTCAACTTATTATCCCTCAAATCATCAAGTGGGTTATCGACGATCTCACTCGAGGAGGGGGCAAAAGCCGCACCTTATTGATATATGGGCTGGAAATAATAGGAATTGCCCTTCTTATCGGAATCTTCCGTTTTGCCTGGCGATATCTTATTTTAGGAACTGCCCACCGGATTGAACAAAATCTGCGCTTGCGCCTGTTCACCCATCTTCAAACTCTCCCCCTCAATTTTTTTAATCGGTTCTCTACCGGCGACATAATGGCGCATGCCACCAATGACATGAATGCCATCAGGATGGCCCTGGGTATGGCCCTGGTAGCGCTTGTTGATGGCGTTATCCTGAGTCTCATGACCGTCGGATTCATGATCCACATTAATTTACAGCTTACCCTCTATGCATTAATACCCGCTCCATTCCTCATTTTCATCACGAACCGGCTCAGCACATTGGTCCATGACAGATTTCTGAGGATTCAGGAGACATTTTCCCTTTTGACTGAAAAGGTAAGAGAAAACATTGCCGGAATAAGGGTCGTTAAATCGTATGTTCAGGAAAACCACCGATTAGAAAATCTTCAGAAAGCAAGCAATCAGTTAGTCAGAAGAAACATGGAGCTTACCCGGGTCTGGGGGTTGTTTTTTCCATTGCTTTTAGGAATCATCAATCTCAGTCTGGCAATTGTCATCATGTTTGGAGGAAGGCAAACCATACTCCTTACTATCACACCCGGGGATTTCGTTGCATTTATCAGTTATCTGGGAATCCTGACCTGGCCATTGATAGCTCTTGGCTGGGTCATGAGTATTTTCCAGAGAGGCGCCGCCTCGATGAAAAGGATCAACAATCTGCTTGAAATTCAGCCTGAGAGCACTAACTCATCCCATCCCGACAGGATGAGCCGTGTTTCCGGAAAGATTGAATTCCGGAACATCTCCTTTTCCTATGAAGGATATTTTCCGGTCTTAAAAAATATAAATCTAATGATCAATCCTGGTGATAGCGTGGCAATTGTAGGCCGTGTCGGCTCCGGAAAAACAACCATCCTTAACCTTCTTTTCCGTCTTTACGAAGTGAAAGAAGGAAGTATTTTTATCGACGGTCAGGATATTCAATCCATCCCTCTCGAAAAATTGCGGCGGAACATTGGCTTCGTCCCCCAGGATACATTCCTTTTTTCTGACACCATAAAAGAAAATATACGCTTTGGATCGCCCCCGGCCTCCCGGGAAAAAATTGTTACCGTGTCGAGAATTGCCCGGATCTATGATGAAATCATGTCCTTTCCCCACCAGTTTGAAACAGTCGTCGGAGAAAAGGGAGTAACCCTTTCGGGAGGACAAAAACAGCGGATTGCTATTGCGAGAGCGCTTCTTGTTGATACTCCGATTCTCATTTTAGATAATGGTCTTTCCTCGGTGGATGCACAGACCGAAGAAATGGTCATGGCAAATCTGAGATCCCTCGTTTCAGGAAAAACAACCATCATTGTCACTCACCGGATCTCATCCATCAAGAATGCCGATTGTATTTATGTCCTTGATAATGGTGAAATCCGGGAACAAGGCGATCATAAGACACTACTGACCCTGGGAGGTCTCTATTCCGAAATGTTTCGCCGCCAGCAGATTGAAGAAGAGCTGGATAAAAATAATTCCATGGAACCTGTTGATAATGCGAAATAATTTTGGATATATCGAAGAAGGTCACTCGAATCAATCCTGTGACGTGAAAATTCTGATTCGTTTGGCCCATTACCTGAAACCATACCGGCTTCACCTCACATTTTCAGTGTTCCTCGTATTAGTCATCACCATGGTTGAGCTTTTACTCCCTTACCTCACCAAAGTCGCCATTGATGATTATATCCTGATTACAGCCCGGAGATTACAGCTTCCTTCCGAATATCCGCTCGCCCGGGATATCCGGGGGAAGTACCAGGAAATCCTTATTCCCACAAAAAAATCCGATACCTTTTTTATTAAAGAAAAAGACCTTGATAACATAGACCAGAGACTTCTCTTTCAGGTAAAGAAAAGGACCTGGATGGACGATACCCGGTATTATCCCGCCCCTCTATCCCAGGATATAGTCCAAAACCTGATTAAAAACAAGCCTGAACTTATCCAGATCGGCGAAAAAACCGCCTTTATTCGGTACGAGCACCTCGAGGCCCTCTCGTTAGATCAGCGCATTAATCTTCGCCAGAGAGATATCTCCGGAGTCATCCGGATTGGCGTCGTCTTTATTTTCTTGCTCCTGATAGGGTTCTTGAGCGCCTACAGTCAGATTTACTACATGGAATATACCGGTCAGAGAGTTATGCGCGATCTCCGCAGCCATCTCTGTTCCCACC
>JAGHDE010000222.1 GCA_021160085.1 Pseudomonadota bacterium
ATAATCCTGATGATCGAAAATGGTTTGCTGAGGTAGTCGACCTAAAATCATTTGAGGGTAAAAATGTGTCATTCACCTTCAAGACCTCATCCGGCCCTAAGAGTAATAATGCGTCTGACTGGTCAGGGTGGAGCGAACCCAGGATTAATTCAACAGAAAAAAAACTAAGAATTAAAAAAAGCAACTCAGATAATGTAATCTTAATTACAGTTGATACGTTGAGAGCAGACCATCTTCACTGTTACAACTATGCCAGAATTAAAACACCATTTTTCGATAAACTTGCCAAAGAAGGAGTTGTATGCAAAAACGCATTCAGCCAGACTCATATCACATTGCCTTCTCATATAAGTATTTTTACCTCCCTGTACCTGAAAGACCACAAAATACTTTCTAACACCAGGCAAGAACTCGCCCCTGATATTGTTACCATTGCCGAGGTTTTAAAAAAAGAGGGTTATAGAACCGCAGCAGCAGTAAGCATGAAGCCTTTAACACCAAAATGGATCAAAGGGATAGACCGAGGATTTGATCGCTTCTTCTCTCCTTCCAAGATTGAAAGGAGAGCAAAAAAAACCAATGAAGATGTGTTCAAATGGCTGGAAAAAAATTATCATAAGAAATTTTTTCTCTGGATTCATTATTTTGATCCCCATATGCCTTATGAACCGCCACCGCCTTATAACGGTTTATATTACCAGGGTGATCCGAGACAAAAAGAACCTAATACAATGAAAAACGTAATTTTCAAAAAAGGATTTCACTCAAAGCCCCATGACCGGCTTATCAATTGGCTTAAAGGGGTTAAAGACTTCGACTATCCGATTTCCCAATATGACGGAGAAATATCATATGTTGATGCACAAATTGGAGAATTGCTGAATATACTGAAAAAATTTAAAATAGACAAAAAAACCCTTATGGCAGTTACCTCAGATCATGGGGAATGCTTGGGAGAACATAATATATTCTTCGCTCATCAAGGACTCTATGACCCCGTTCTCCATATTCCGTTGATCTTTTGGTATCCTGAACGACTTGAACCTGAGAAAATCGACGGTTTGGTTGCCTCAATTGATATCATGCCTACAATATTAAATATCGTGGGGTTGACACATCCCGCAAACATCCAAGGAAAAAACATTCTTCCCATAATTAATGGCTATCAAAAAGAACTGAATACAGAACTTTATGGGGAACATGTGAATCACACCCAGGTTATGATTAGAAACAAAAAATGGAAACTTATAAAATCCTTGAAAGACAGGCAGTATCACGAACGATTTTTTATAAAATCAGGAAACGAAGAGTTGTACGATTTGGAAAATGATCCTGATGAACTTAACAATGTAGCCAAACAACATCCTCTGCTGGTCTCTCAGTTCACAAATAAGTTAGAAAACTGGTTAAACGAAAAGAAACCAGCTTCAGTTTCTGATAAAAAAACTATGGATGAGGAAAGCCGGGAAATACTTCGTTCATTGGGTTATGCAAATTAATGAAATGATAACCAATTCAACAAAAAAGTAGAAAGTTGATGAAGAACTGCAGGAAAAACTGCGGGCTTCAGGATATGTGCAGTGAAAACACCGAAAACTAAACATAAGAAAATCGAGAGAGAAATAACGGGCAGCAATAGATCCCGTAACCTCCTGATCTGTCTATTTATTATTATTGCGACACTTGCTGTCTATTGGCAGGTTAGAGACCACGAATTTATCAGCCTTGATGACCCCACTTACATCACTGAAAACAGCCAGATCAAGGATGGCTTCACAAAAGACGGGATCATCTGGGCATTTACTACCACGTATGCCAGCAACTGGCATCCCCTGACCTGGCGGTCGCACATGCTTGATGTAACGCTTTTCGGGATGGACGCGGGATGGCATCATCTTACCAATCTCTTCTTGCATATCGTAAATTCCATCCTGCTCTTTTTAATCCTTTTCCGAATGACCGGAGCCTTGTGGCAAAGCGCTTTGGCAGCAGCCCTGTTTGCGTTGCATCCCCTCCATGTTGAGTCGGTAGCCTGGGCATCGGAAAGGAAGGATGTGCTGAGCACATTTTTTTGGCTGTTGACGATGGGGGCTTACATGCGTTATGCCAAACGGCCGGCTGGAAAACGATATCTCCTGATTTTGATCTTCTTTGTGTTAGGGCTTATGGCCAAGCCCATGCTGGTAACTCTGCCCTTTGTCCTGCTTCTGATGGACTACTGGCCGCTTGGCCGTATTAAGAAGGTGTCGGGGATCAGGGGGCAGGGATCAGGAATACCCCCTGATATGCGAACAGCGAAGGTCACCAGGCTGCTTCTGGAGAAAGCGCCTTTGTTTATGCTTGCGGCGGCTTCGTGTATTGTAACCTTTGTTGCCCAGCAAAAAGGGGGGGCTGTCTCTTCTCTGGAGCTGCTCTCTCTAAAAGTTCGAATCGCCAACGCTGTTGTCTCTTATTCCGGCTATCTGGTAAAAATGATCTGGCCTCACAACCTTGCGATCTACTATCCCCACCCTGGTGCTCTGCCAATGTGGCAGGTTGCTGGATCAGGATTGCTGCTGATCTGTTTATCTCTTGTCATGCTCAGGGCGACCCGGAAATACCCTTATCTTGCAACCGGGTGGCTCTGGTATCTTGGCACCCTCGTACCGGTGATCGGCCTGGTTCAGGTGGGACAGCAGGCTATGGCCGACCGGTATACTTATGTGCCTCTTATCGGTTTATTCATCCTGATTGCCTGGGGTATTCCCGATCTTATCGGAAGGTGGCGTTATAAAAAAATTATTCTTACCATATCAGGAATCGCGGTTATCGTGATCTTTGCAGCCGCAACCTGGTCTCAGTTAGGATACTGGAAGAACAGCGTGACCCTCTTTGAGCGTACCGTCAATGTTACTACCAACAACTTTTTGGCGCTCAACAACCTGGGAAATGCCCTGGCAAAGGAGGGAAAGGTAAAGGAAGCCATTCAACATTATATCGAGTCAATCAGGATCAACCCTAATTTTACGAAGGCGCACAATAACTTCGGATTAGTTCTGGCAAAACAAGGAAATCTTAACGAAGCGATCAGACATTTTTCCGAGGCATTACGGATCAAACCCGACTATGCAAAAGCGCATAACAACTTGGGCGCTGCTTTAGCAAGAAAAGGAAATCTCAAGGGAGCGGTTCAACATTACAAAGAAGCGATCCGGATCGAGCCTGATTATGCAAAGGCACACTATTCTCTCGGGGTTATTCTGAAACATGAGGGAAGATTTAATGAAGCGATTAAACACCTTTCTGAAACTCTGCGCATAGACCCTGACTTTAGCCCTCTCGTTTATTATAAGATTGCTGCTCTTTACGCTCGCCAGAACAAGAAAGAAGAATCTATTGCCTGGCTCAGGAAGGCGGTTGAAAAGGGCTATAAAAACTGGAACTATCTCAGAAACGATAAGGACCTGGAAAATATCCGGGGCTCTTTATATTATAAAAAACTTATAGGGGAGATTGCTAAGCGCGGCAAAAGCAACTGATCTTTGCTTAGTCGGTGTATGCAAACCATTCCGGCAGCGTCTTCACCACGGCTTTAACGATATTCCGATCCAGGTCTTTGAAAATATCCCTTTTGATCAGAGCATCAATTGTTTTATCGAGGATGACCATCTTGCCGCTGGCGTGAATGATGGCGGGATAGTATTCGTTAACGAAAAACTGTTTGAGCCTGAAACGCCTGACCGTATCATCAGCCATGGCTTTGATAAGTTCTTCGACCTGAACCCTGTCAAGGCCGTGAAAATCAGCCTTCATCGATTTCATTTTTTTAGCAGTGGCTTCAAAGCCTTCAACACACTTGAAGATAAGTCGCCAGTGTTCCACCATACCAAGAGAGTTGATCATAAGGGTATTGG
>JAGHDE010000258.1 GCA_021160085.1 Pseudomonadota bacterium
AGCCTCCTTTGATGTCTTGTGGCCCAAGGATATTCAGGAGAAGGTGTTAAAGAACTGGAAGAGTTATGGCTATGAATAGATGATCTCTATCTCTTTATATAGACACAGCAAAAGCGTCTGCTGTGTTTAAAAGAGGCGTTTCTTCTCCTTAAGACGAACACGGAGGGGATACTCTCCGTGTTCGTTGAAGAATATATTATTTTAGTCTTCTTTTCCCTGACTTCACACTACCTTATTGGAAAGACATTTTTCCATCTTTTCTTTTTTTCCCATTACTCCTACACATTCTGCTTAGAATTTTTTTCATCGGGAGCAAGCTTTTTCATGCGCCGGAGAGCCTCTCATGCATTAACATGTTCTTCATCAGCAATGTTTTTTTAATTCTCCCCCAGCCGATTTGTTATCGGTTGATTCCGCAAGCCGCATGTAAAGCTGAGTCGCTTCATGCTATGTAGTAATCATAAAGCGTATCTCCCGAAGTAATTGTATTAGAAATTTTGTTTGCGAAAGATTTCAAAATTGATAGAATTAATATCAATCATCATAGGAAAAGATATGTCAAATCAAATTTTGGAACAACTCGGAAAGAAAATTCTCATTGGCAGCGGTGCAATCGGTACATGCCTTCGCCAGCAGGGACATATTTCTGGCGATCCGGTGGAATTGTTGAACCTGCGGCGTCCGGAGTCGGTAAAGGCCCTGCATGAGGAATACAAAATGGCTGGGTTACAGATATTGGTCACCAACACGTTTGGAGCCAATCCTTTACTACTCAATGAGATAGACCTTGCTGATAAGTGTAGCGATAAACCAGACGGGTGTCCGACTGGCAAAGGAAGCGGCTTGCTGATATTGGAGTTGCGGTGGTGGGCGGTTGCTGTGGAACCACTCCCGAGCATATCGGTCGTCTGGCATCCGGTATGTTTGGTAGAACTGTTGTAAAGCCCAAAAAGATTAAAACCCTTCCCCAAAGGAAAACGGCTGCTTGCAAACAATATAGCCAAAGAATCTAAAGGAATTTACCTCGTAGTGCCATTCGGTAAAAATTGTTATTCTGAAGCTGCCGAAATCGTTCGTTCGATAAAAGCTTCAGTAAGGAAAGCCTGAAGATTTTATCATCAACTGCCGTGAATTATTTTTATCTTGGCGTCAATAAGTTGTTTGTGGGTGAGGCGCAGTAGTTTGCCGAGTTGATGCACAAGATAATCTTCATGTTTATCAAGTCTTCCATCTGCATAAACAACCTTCCAGACCATTTCAATGATACGGATTTTTTCTTCAATTGAATAATTCTGGTTAATCCGGTTGGTAAATTGCCACAAGTCTATGCTTTGTTTTAATTCATCATTTGAAGCTTCAAGAAGTTGAACAGCATCTTCATCGGAGAGATGGTGGTCTTTTTTTAAAATGGAGACAATACTTTCCTGTTCTGCCTCACTGAATTCCCCATCTATCTTAGCCATCTCAAGTAAAATAGCACAGGTAGCTACCCGGATGTCATGAACAGTTTCTTTTTTTTGATTTGCATGGTCAGTTTGCGGTTTTTTGCCAAAAAATTTTTTTACCAGATCGATCATCTTGATTTATCCTTTTCAGAAAACCTGAAGCTATTATGTTTTAGACGGTTATTTTTTGTTTGAGAGTCGCTCCGCAATAAAATTATAGAGCCACGCGAATATTGCGCTCCCCAGCAAGCCATCGACAAAACCCCAGATTAAACCGATGATGCTTCCCATCGGGCTTATGTCATAGCCACGATAAAGGCGTCCAATAAATGTAATTTCTCCGGTGGCGCCGTCAAAAGCGATTATCCACCAAGTAAGAAAAAAAAGACTAATTCCCCACAACAAGCCACCCGTAAGGGCAAAAGCTTTTACATTTAATTTCATTTTGACATCCTCCTATGTTAAAAGTCAAAAAAATGTTCCCCACGCCTCTACCCACAAGCTCAAACCAGCACGCTCGGCGGTTGTGCCGGTAACCAGCTCTTTTAATCATCGAGAACTTTCAAAATTATGTTCTGGCATTCTGCAAACGTCTCGCCTCGTAGCCTAACGACGGGTTTCAGCCTTACTACTTCGACAGATATCCTTTTGCAACTGCATCATCAATGGTCGAACGAACAAAGTCCCAGAGAGTGGAGGAAATATCCTGAATTTTGATGGTATGATCAATCACCTGATCACGAGTAATGCCATGCTCCTTCCAGGATTTGCCTTCAGTGCAATAATTATGGAGCAAAGGGAGCAAACAATCAAGGGAGCGGGCAAATTTTGATTCCGGGGTGACACCGGCTTCAAATTCTTCCCAGAGTTCCTGCATCTGGTTTTCCTGGTCTTGAGGCAAGATTCCAAAAATCCGATTCGCCGCTTTCTTTTCCCGTTCGAATTTATCCAAAGCAGTGATGTTGTCGTAACAGTAGGTGTCTCCGGCGTCGATTTCGACGATGTCATGAACAAGAGCTATTTTTAATGCCTGAAACAGATCAACGTCTTCATCACTGTATTCGGAAAGCAACAGCCCTGCCATTGCTAAATGCCAGCTGTGTTCGGCTGAATTTTCTTTCCGTTGAGTCTCTATAAGATAGGATTGCCGGATTATATGTTTAAGATTATCTATTTCACGGATAAAGTGAAGTTGTTTTTTTAAACGATCACCTTCCATTCTACTTATTATCCTGATAAAGGGTGCGATGAAACTGTAATGGCCTATGAATATAGCATGATACTAACCGGCACACGTATTATTGTTTTAATCAAAATCAGAGTATATTTCTCCAAGGTTTATACCGGCGATGTTCATTTTTCCATACTGGCTTTTTAGTGATAATTTTGTCTCCTCAAAATCTTGAGCGGTACATCCATTTTGGAGTGCTACGTATGCTTCGATAAATGCCGAAAGAACATCGGCCGCTTTAACCAGCTCTCCATCTCTCGGGTTAAACTCATCCCGGTTATAAGCAATGTTGATCGTTTTGCTCGGCACTTTTTTTATTTTTCCATCGATGGTTATGATACTGTAGAATTCATTCTCTTCATCAGGAAACTCTTTCAGTATCCCGGTAAACAGCTTAATTTCCGAATGCCATTTCGCTGGAATCAAGCCGTAGACTTCCTTTTCCATTTGTTCTTTTTCATATTCTTTTATGAGGTCGCTTAGGCCTTCAACTGATCGCTTTACCGGGGAAATAATATCGCGAGTGAGAACTTCGGGAAGGTCATGAAACAAACCCGTAAAGAAATTGTTACTGCATCTTCTTTCACACGCCTTTATTTCTAAAGAAAATAGATAGGAAAATATAGCCACAAACAACATATGCCCCAAAACTGACGTCCTTGGTATTCTGTGGATGTGGGACCATCGGGACTGGAACCTGAGTTGGCCACACAGATCGACTAACTTTCGGTATCTATCATGCATTGCTAATTTAGTTATTCCCTTTAAATCATAATATTTTTCCTGTTTATTTTGCAAGTTTTCCTTTATTTCCTCTATTTCATAGCCATGCGGATGTGCGTGTTCTATCAGGTCAAACTCCCATTTGGTGGCATAAAAATGAGCGGCGCTCAAAATTCTTTTGTTTAAGGTGTTGTCATTTTCAGAAAAATAGACCTTAAATCTTTCGCAAAAATCTTTTCCCAAAGGAGATATAACCGGTTCTAACTCTTCATAAACCCATTTTTTCAGGCGGTCGTAATGAGCCGTGTTTTGCTTTATTTTATAAAAAACCGGTGGTTTTAGATCAGTAATAACAATGCGTTGTAAAAGTTCAAAAATTCCTCCTTCGATTAAGTCTATCCAGTTGAAGCTCTTTTCCTTCTCCTCGAATTTACCCAAAAAATAGGCAATTATCATTTTATGAGCCTGTTTATCTAATTCTATAAAGTCCACCGGGCGGAGCTTATCATTCCATCTCTGCATGTAGGCAGCATCAAAGATTTTTAAAAGCAAAGCCTTTCTTATCATAATCTTAGCCCCTTTTTTGAGATCGGATTAAGTTTAGAAAATAAATAAGCTGAACCATCCTTTAACAACCCGTCCTGTTTCATTTTACGGGACCAGATAACCACAGAAGTCATTAACTTATCGTTGTTGTTTTAGATTCTTTAAATTAGTACTTACTTTATCAATGGTTATACCGGGAGAGGTTAAAAGTCAATAGAAATAACAAGACTCAATTTCAAATCTAAAATTTCAAAAATCGCGGATTCAGTCTCCAGTTTCAATAACCTCTCAAAGAGATTTCTGATTGGACAAAAAACCGGTTAAGAGATGACAATAAATAAAAGGGAAGAGTAAGGAGGTAAAAATTGCGTTACAGTAAACTTTTTATCGGCGATCTCTTTATTTTTTATTTACAAAATAGAAGTAATTTTGATATAAAAAAAGTTTGTTTTACAATTAACCAATTTAATTATTCGTAAAAAAGGAGGTTTCCAGTGGCTTGTGAGCACAATTCGAAAAAAACATTAAAGAAAAAAGTAATCAGCGTTGATGAAGAACCGGGTGCCTATTGTGGGATTTTAACAACAACGACTTATGAGATTACTTACGAATGCAAAGACTGTGGGGAGCAGTGGACGGAAACAAAAAAAGAGACTAAGTTTGAATAACCTTCTGTAGTTAAAAGATTTTTATTGATTTAAGGAACTTAACCCCTTTTTTTGATGGCCTGACGGGCTAATTGATCAGCAGTTTCATTTTCTTCAATCCCGGCATGACCTTTAATTTTAATGATAGTAAGGTTGGAGAATCTGACCATCTCCTTTTTTGTCTCTTCAATAAGCTTCTGATTTTTTTTTGCCTTCCAGGACCCATCCAAAGTTTTTGCTGAGTAGGCACTGTCAGTATAGAGAATTATGGGAAGGTGAGGAGATTTAATCTCCTGGAGGGCTATTTTAATCGCAGTCAGCTCGGCGATATTATTGGTTCCGGGACCAATAAATCGTGATATTTCTTTTTTTTGATCCCGGTATTGGAGCACAATTCCAATACCGGCAGGTCCGGGATTCCCTTCGCAGGCCCCATCAGTAAAAACTATAATAGCATTGGGGTCTTTAGTTTCCATTAGGGGGGAAGGGGAGGGCTGTTTTTCAGGCGTTTTCCGTTTTTTGTCCCTTTCACTTTTCGATTTTTTTAACTGGTTCTCATCAATCTCCTTTACGGAAGATGCTGAAGCCCAATATTGCATGTTTTGATCAAGCTGATATCTAATTCCTACCTTATTACCTTCTTGGGCAAGCAATGCCCCATCTTCGTCTACCTGGGCGTAGACTTTACAGCCTTTGAACATCATGCGTTTCCATTTAATTTCTTCCATAACCATGTCAACCTTTTTGACCGGGGACTTAGAACTTTATCTTAAAGCTCATACAGGGTCTCATCATACGTGATCTTTTTGACTCGTTTTCCCGTATTTTTCCTTTTTAAGAAAATATTTTCCGGATTTAGCTGGCCTCCCATTTCGGCTTCAATTTTTTCCGGATCTTCTCCTGACTCCATTCTGCGCAGGGCTTCTTCCATGCC
>JAGHDE010000266.1 GCA_021160085.1 Pseudomonadota bacterium
GTCTGGGCCAGGGTTCGGGTCGCATAAATGCGACCCCTACATATTTTCATCTTTTGAGTGTAAATGAAATCTTCAAATCCAGGCTTGTCCAAGCGCTTTCGGGGATACTTGCAAAATTTGGGTAATTAGATTTCTATGATAAAAAAGGCCGGAATAGTCGCAAAAAGAAACAAGAAGGAAGCCATTGAGGCCAGCCGCAACCTTATAACATGGTTTCAAGCGCGAGGAGTAGAAGTAGTACTCGATGAAGAGCTCAAAAAGAGTGTGTCAGGAAAATATAAGTCCCTTTCCGAAGTCGATATTTCTCAGCTTGAACTGCTTGTGGTTCTGGGTGGCGATGGAACCTTACTCAGCGCGGCACGGTTGATCGGAAATGGCAATGTTCCCATTCTGGGAGTAAATTTAGGAGGGATGGGGTTTCTCACTGCTTTAAGTTTAAATGAACTTTATCAGGTTCTGGAAAAATTTTTTTCCGGCAGTTATGAAACTGAAAAAAGGATGATGCTCATCAGCACTATTATCCGTAATGACGCTATTCTGGCTGAATATCTGGTATTAAACGACGTGGTGCTGACCAAATCCGCAATAGCGCGGGTAATAGACCTGGAAACAAATATTGATGATTACTACCTCACCAGTTTCAAGGCCGATGGCCTGATAATTTCCACTCCTACCGGATCAACCGCTTATTCCATGTCGGCTGGAGGGCCCATTGTCTTCCCCTCTCTTCACGCCATCATATTAACCCCCATCTGTTCACACACCTTAACCAATCGACCCATTTTAGTGCCTGATTCCTCAGAAATAACGGTCAAAATCAGCGCTGAAAGTGAAGATGTCTTTTTAACCTTTGATGGTCAGGTAGGGCAAAGCCTTGGCGCTGGGGACCTGGTAAAAATAAAAAAAGCAGACCACCCCATCCAGCTTGTCAAATCACCCTTTAAGGATTATTTTGAAGTCCTCCGTACAAAGCTTCGCTGGGGCGAACGTTAAAAAAAATGTTAACCGATCTCCAGATAAAAAATTTCGCTATTATCGATGATCTTCATATCTCCTTTTCCCCGGAATTTACTATTCTTTCAGGAGAGACCGGAGCCGGGAAATCCATAATCATAGGGGCATTAAACCTGATTCTGGGAGGACGGGCCACCGGAGACCTTATCAGGACCGGAGAAAACGAGGCAGTGGTAGAAGCTCTGTTCGATATTGCAAGCGATGAACCACTAAGAAATGGCTTGGCTGAAAAGGGCCTGTCATCAGTGGACAACCATGCTTTCCTGGTTAAACGCACCATTTCCCGGGAAGGTAAAAATAAAATTATCATCAATGGAAACCTGGCTACCCTAACGATACTCACCGAAATAACAGAATCATTGCTGACAATTTCCGGCCAGCATGAACACCAGGAGCTTCTTCGGCCTCAGAGCCATATCGACATTTTAGATAATTATGGCGGCCTTCTCCCGTTTCGTACCCAGTACCAGCAAACCTTCCAAAAAATGAGGGATCTAAAGGAGGAATTAGAAAAGGTAAAGGCCAAAAAAGATGAAGAAGAAAAAGAACAGGAGCTCCTTAATTTCCAATGGCAAGAAATCGAAGACGCCCGGCTTGTTCCCGGGGAAGAGGAGGAGTTAAAAAAAGAAAAGAAGATTGTCCAGAATTCCGGTGAGCTTATAAAAACCACCCGGCAAATCTATGAAAATATCTATGGCGGAGAAAATGCAATTATTCCTCAATTAACCAAAAACGTGAGGGATTTAAAAGAGCTAACAGTTATAGATTCCCGTATGGATTCATATGTTGAAACCTTAGAGTCAGTGCTCATTCAGTTGGAGGATATATCCATCTCGTTGCGTAATTACAGCCAGAAAATTCACTTTGACCCTCAAGGCATAGAGGAAATAGAGGGCCGCCTTGATACCCTGCATCGGCTGAAAAGAAAATACGGAAAAAACATAGAGGAGGTTCTTGAGCTCCAAAAAAAGATTGCTTTAAAAATCAAACATCTCTCTCAACAAAAGGATTACCTGTCCGACCTTGAGCAAAAATACAAAGCAGCAAGCAAGGAAGCGGCCCTCCAGGCAGAAAATCTTTCTGTAAAAAGAGAGAAAATCGCCAGCCATCTCCGGACCAAAATTGAGAAAGAACTGGAATCTCTTGACATGCAAGGCATAAAGTTTTGTGTTGATATTACCCAATCTAAAACCGGAGACTTGCATGAAAAGGGCCGAGATCGAGTGGAATTTCTCATCTCCCCCAACATAGGCGAAAAACTGCGGCCTTTGGCACGGATCGCATCAGGCGGTGAACTTTCCCGGGTTATGCTCGCCTTTAAAAATATTTTTGCCCAGCAGAAAGAGGTGTCTACTCTTATATTCGACGAGGTCGACTCTGGTATCGGAGGCGCTACTGCTGAGGTTGTGGGGCAAAAATTAGATGAGATTTCCAGATATTACCAGACTATTTGCATTACCCATCTTCCCCAGATTGCCTGCTACGGGGACAGCCATTACTTGATCAGTAAAAAAATTGAGAACGGTCGTACCAAGACCATGGTAACCTTATTGAATTCAGAAAAACGGATGGATGAAATTGCCCGGATGTTAGGGGGAACGGAAATAACAACAAAAACTCGTACGCTGGCCCAGGAGATGCTGGGAGGACTTAAAAAAGGAAAGGGGAGAAAATAGACGATAAAACTATGAACCTTTTAATTCGTAAAGCCCGTATTGCAGATGTAAAAGAAATACATTCCCTGCTGAAATTCTATGGGGAGAAAAATGAGCTTCTTCCCCGATCCCTTAGTGAACTCTATGATCAACTGCGCGACTTTTTTGTGTGTGAGGACAAAGAAAATGAATCCAGGTTTGTGGGAGCCTGTGCAATGCATATCTGCTGGGAAGATATTGCCGAAATCAGATCGCTGGCGGTCTGTCCTGAATATCAGGGAAAGTCGATAGGAACCAAGCTTGTGGATGCCTGTCTGTCAGAAGCAGTAACTTTGGGAATCTATAAAGTTTTTGTTCTAACCTATCGGCCGGATTTCTTTGGGAGTTTTGGATTTATTCGCATTGACAAATCAATGCTTCCCCATAAAATATGGGCGGACTGTCTGAAGTGTCCGAAATTTCCCGATTGTGATGAAATCGGCATGCTCCTTACCCTTTGACGATTGTTTTTTAACTCCTTGACATAGTAAAAATTTTATATAAAATTTCGTAACCAGCCCGGGTGGCGGAATAGGTAGACGCAAGGGACTTAAAATCCCTCGGTGTTTAACACCGTGCCGGTTCGATTCCGGCCCCGGGCACCACTATAAAAAAGGGTTTAGCCAAATTCGGTTAAACCCCTTTTTTTGCGTGCTACCCTATCA
>JAGHDE010000207.1 GCA_021160085.1 Pseudomonadota bacterium
ATTATATACAGTAATGCTTCAATTGATAGCGACTGAAGAATCGCATAAATTGTGCTGTTTTTAAGAGATTTCTGAGTCTGGAGTTTTGTTAAAGCAGACTTGGCCTGGTTTCGTTCTGACAATACCTTTTTAGTATCTTTTTTCATAAAAGCAAACCGCTCGCCAAAGTCAGAGGACCTGTCATCATTTAATCCATCAACCATTCCCAAAAAGTAAACTCGCCATTTTTTCCATTCTTCATTGAGAAAAAGAAGCTCGAACCAGGTAAGAACCTCATTAATAGACTCCATTAATCCCTGCATAGCCTTATCATAGGTAAGCTGGGGATGAAAAAATTTCAGCAGGTCAAAATCTGCCATTCGTTTAATGACCGAAGGGGGATTATCTTCCTCCATAATTAACTGCAATTCTCCAAAGATTCTGTGTCCCGAGAGACGAAGCGGAATATCCATCTTTACCGCATTGTGAATCAGTTTTGCTGTTTCTTTGCTGATGGAGAATCCAAATCGTTGTTCAAATCGTAAAGCCCGGAAAATTCTGGTGGGGTCTTCAACGAAACTCAAATTATGAATGACTTTAATGACCCGATTTTTAATATCCCTCTTTCCGCCAAAAAAATCGACCATTTCGCCAAAATGCTGCGGGTTTAATCGAATCGCAAAGGTATTTATAGTAAAATCGCGTCGATAGAGATCCTGACGAACGGTGCTTAATTCTATTATCGGAAGAGCGGCAGGAAACTCATAATATTCCCGGCGGGCAGAAGCAACATCGATCTTAAACCTCTCAGGGGTGGTTATTTGGGCAGTGCCAAACTTGCGGTGATATTTAGCCTTAAATTTATAGGCGCTCGTAAACTTCTTCGCAAATTTGATTCCTTCTCCCTCTATGACCACATCAAGATCTAAGTTTTTGTAGCGAAGCAGTATATCCCGAACAAACCCTCCTATGGCAAATGCCTGGTATCCCATATCGTCTGCCATGTTGCCCACATTTCTCATCAGTTCCAACATTGACTTGGGCAATTGCTCTTTCATTTGGGTGAGAAAACTTTTCTTTCTCACCTTGGAAAGGTCATAGTCAAAGTGGTATTTCTTAAGAGGTTTTTTTTGCTCATCGATCTTAAAAAATCGGAGAATGTCGGTTCGGGTGATAGCTCCAACCAGCTTTCCCGATTTAAGAACCGGTAAAAACCTCTGGTTATCTTCCACGATAATTTTTTGGATCTTTGTCCACGGAGTGTAAGGCCCTGCTACAGGAAATTCGGTGATCATATATTCTTTGGCGAGAAGGTTCCCCAAGTTGTGATAAATTGCTCTGTCTATGATTTCGCGCGTAATAAGTCCTGCCAAGCGCGAATCTTCCATCACGGGTAATGTTTTTAATTGAAACTTAGATATCCGCTCCCCCACGTCCTTAATCGTTTCCTCTGCCTGGGTGGTGATAACCGGAGAAGACATAATGTTTTTAGCAGTCTGGAGTGGTTTAATTTTTTTCTGAATTATTTTTTTCAATTTTTCTTCTACCTGGGGAAGCGTGTACCCCTTTATTGTGGCCGAGGCAGCAGTAGCATGCCCCCCTCCCCCAAATTCCAAGGCAATTTTGCTGACATCAACTTTTTTAAGCCGGCTTCGGGCCACAAGGTAAATCCGACCTTCCATTTCCGCCAGGACAAAGAGAGCATTGATATTCTCCATATCCCTAAGTTTATGAACCAGCACTGCAAAATCGCTAATATATTGATTGGTTGAGGCTTTAGCAATGACAACATCAATTCCATTGATATTATACAAACGGGCAGTATGAATAAGCTCATAGAGAATGGAAACCTGTTCGGCGGTCAACTCTTTGGTTACTATATCGGCAACAACATTGAGATTACCTCCTTTTTTCAATAGATAGGCGGCAGCATAAAAATCATCTTCGGTAGTGGAGGAAAACGTAAGGCTTCCAGTATCCTCATAGATACCCATCATCATGATTGTGGCATCGTCAGGTGTGATTTCTATATTTCGTTCTTGCAAAAGCTGACAGAAAATGGTTGTTGCCGCTCCCACTTTTTTAATAACGTTCAATGATCCGGTAATGTCGTTTTCGGAAGAAGGATGATGGTCGTAAATATGAATATCCAACCCCTTTTTGTCCAGAATTTCTTTAAATTTGCCGATTCTATCTTTTTGTCGTATATCAACCAAAATGAGCCGGGTAATTTTATCAAAGTCTATGTTTTTAATGCGCTCGGATTGAAGAACATATATTGTGGACTGGAGGAAAAAATCCCTCAGCCCCTTTTCCTGGGAGCCGGGAAAAGCCAGCATGGCTTTGGGATAGAGCTTTTTTGCCGCCAGCATTGAAGCTACTGCATCAAAATCAGCATTGATATGTGTGGTTATTACTTCCATGGTTTTCTTCATGCCCGGGGGTGATACTGTTTATGAATCTTCTTCAGCCGTTCCTGGCTAATATGGGTGTATATCTGAGTTGTCGAAATATCAACATGACCCAACATTATCTGCACGCTTCTTAAGTCGGCTCCCCTTTCTAACAGATGAGTAGCGAAAGAATGACGAATTGTATGGGGGGAAAGTTTCTTGTTTATTCCTGCTTTCAGTGCATACCGCTTGACTATCTTCCAAAAACCTTGACGACTCAATTTACCTCTCGAAACATTTACGAAAAGAAAGTCGCTCATACTCCCTTTTAAAAATTTTGGTCGCGCCGTAGTAAGATATTCTTTTAAATAATGCCGAGCAGTATCTCCTATGGGAATTATCCTTTCTTTAGAACCTTTGCCAAAAGAGATCAGGTAACCAGCTTCTTGATTCAGACTGTTAATCTTAAGACCAACTAACTCCGAGACTCGAATCCCCGTGGCGTAAAGTAATTCCAGCATTGCCTTGTTTCTTAAACCTTTCAGGGTTGTAATGTCGGGTTGGGATAGAAAAGAATCGACCTCGGAAATGCTTAAAACAGACGGAAGATGAGGCCTGATTTTAGGGGATTCTATATTGATTGTCGGGTCTGTTTTTAAAAAATTTTCTCGGACCAGAAACCGGAAAAACATCCGAACTGCCGAAAGATTCCTGCCAGTCGTTCTGCTTGAAAGGCCCTGAGATCTAAGTTCCACTAAGAATGAAACAATATGTACGTTAGTTATCCGGGATAAATCGGAAATCTCATTTTTTCCAAGAAAGTCGATAAATTTCCGAATATCCCGGCTATAGCTGACCACTGTGTTGTTAGAAAGCCCCTTTTCTATAACTATATAGTTAAAAAAGTTGTCGATATGTTTGTCTATCTCCAACATTAGTCTCTCTACAATTCAAGGTAAGTGAGCTAAAGTTTGAAGTTACAAGTGAACTAAAGTTATTAGATTTTAGGCACTTCAAATTTTAGGCACTGTTTGGTTCCGGCTTGTCCGAGTTAGGTTGCTTTTACCCCCAAGGCGATTTTCTCTTTTACCTTTACTAATTTTGTTACCAGCCAATTGACCGGCACATCCAATCCATGTTTGTGGGCAATGGTCACGATAGCCCCGTTAATGGCATCAATTTCAGTCCTCCTTTTGTTTTGAATGTCCCGCAGCATGGAAGGATAGTGGTCATAGGTTACAGGAATCAACCGGTCAAACAAATCCCGCAGATAAACTTCTGCATTCGGCCAGGCCACTTTTTGATTTTCTTTTTCTATGACGAAAAAAACTTCATTAACGATATCGGAGATGAGCGCCCGGGTTGAATCATGTTCCATGAGCAAACCGTATTTAACGTCCAGGATTGCTCCCAATCCGTTCAGGGCACAGTTATAAAGGACTTTGCCCCAGATATATTTTTCAATCTCTTTGGTTGGCAAAGTTGGGATCCCGGCGTTGTCAAAAAAATCAGCTGTGGTTTTAACAGTTCCGTAATTAATCCCATCATCTACGCCTCCTACCCTTACCTCCTCAGCATAAACAGTGACCGCAACCTTTCCTGGTTCAGGAATTTCCGCCCCAAAGATGACCCTTCCGGCCATGGCCATCTTTCTTCCCGCCATTGCAATAACCTTTTCAAGATTGCCCAGACCATTTTGAAGAGAAATCACAGGAATAGGACTCGGAAACACTTCCTTAAATGTTTTAAGCATATTCTCAGTGTCATACGCTTTTACGGTCAGAAGGACTAAATCAAAATAAGCGCCTTCTTTTTCTTTTAAATCAAACAGGCTCACATAGCCTGGTAATATGTTTATATGGTGTTTACCCCATATTCCTTCAATAACAAGGCCTTGCGTATTTATGGGGTCAATGATCTTTTTTCGTCCTAAAAGGACAACGCGATGACCACTCTTGGCCAAAAATCCTCCAAAGACCAACCCAATAGCGCCAGCACCAAGAATTACAATTTTCACTTATTTACCCACGGATAAATAATACTTCTTACCCACTTGATGAAGATAATATTTTTTTCTTTTTTCATCGTGGTGAAGAAGTGATCCCAGTTCAAATTGGCTGTTCCGATTAAAACGAGCCTTAAATTGACCACCTTTAACCATACAGTACAAATGTGTATCTTCTTTCACCCAAATTTGGTCCCACGGGACAACCTCTGTTGTCAAATCATTAAGCATTACTTTAATTTTAACTTCTAATTTATTTATAATATTGATATGTTTTACAATATATGGAGTATCTTCAACATCAAGATTGCATGTCTGGCCATTTACTTCAAGCTGGCAATTCCCTTCTTTGTCTTTGATAATATGCTGAGTAAAATAACGGCAAATATTTTTATTAGTAATTGGGTCGTTATTGTAAAACCAGTTTCCTTCCTTATCGATTCTGATATGACAGCGAACTTCCAACTTATTAACTATCCCTCTTAGACTTCAAATTATACTCGTGATCCAACCAAAATCAAACCAGTCGGTTGGCTTATGTTCAAACTTTTAATTTTTAGAAAAATCTTTCTGATAAAT
>JAGHDE010000232.1 GCA_021160085.1 Pseudomonadota bacterium
GATGACTTTATTTCAAGAACTAATAAAAATATTTATTGACATAGATGATCCTGATGAAATGGCATCATTTTTTCAAGAGATATTCACCCCAAATGAAATAGAGGATATTTCCCTCCGATGGCAGCTTTTAAAGGAACTGCATGAAGGACAAACCCAGAGAAGCATTGCCACAAGACACGGAATGAGTCTGTGTAAAATTACCAGAGGCTCCAAAGTGTTGAAAAGGGGAAACTCAATAGCAAAAAAAATACTTGATACAATAAAGGAGACAAAGTGAATTCAAAACCGCAGACGATTGAAATGCCTGATGCCAGGGGAAACTTCGGCGAGTACGGAGGAAGATATGTCCCGGAACAACTGGAGACAGTCCTTGAAGAGATTACCGAAGCATACAACACCTTAAAAAATGATGAAGGGTTTAAACGAGACCTTCGTGTCTTATACAAAGATTACGTGGGGAGGCCAAGCCCGATTTTTTATGCAAAAAATCTTTCAAAAAAAATTGGCGGGGCGCAGATATATCTCAAAAGAGTAGATTTGAACCACACCGGCGCCCACAAGATCAACCACTGCCTCGGACAAGTATTGCTTGCCAAAAAAATGGGGAAGAAGAAGGTTATTGCGGAAACCGGGGCAGGACAGCACGGAGTTGCACTTGCAACCGCCGCCGCACTTTTAGGCCTTGAGTGCGACATATATATGGGCGAGGTTGATATAATCAAAGAAAAGCCGAACGTTATTAGAATAAAAATCCTCGGGGCCAGGCTTATCCCGGTTTCAAGGGGAGCTAAGACTCTTAAAGAGGCTGTTGATGAGGCTTTCGAAGCATATCTCATCGACCCGATTACCCAGTTCTATGCAATCGGTTCGGTTGTAGGTCCTCACCCGTTTCCGATGATGGTGCGGGACTTTCAACAGGTCGTGGGAATAGAGGCAAAGGAACAATTCAGAGAAAAAACCGGCAAGCTTCCCGATAACCTTGTTGCCTGCGTGGGTGGCGGTTCAAACGCAATTGGACTTTTTACCGCCTTTCTGGAAGAAGAAGGGATAAACATGTACGGCGTTGAACCTTCAGGCTTAAGTCTGAAAGCCGGAGAACACGCTGCAACAATTACTATGGGTACGCCGGGGGTACTTCATGGATTCAAGTCGTATTTGCTTCAGGATGAAAAAGGCGAACCCCTTAATGTATATTCCGTCGCGAGCGGGCTGGACTATCCCGGAGTTGGCCCCCAACACAGCCTTCTCAAGGATATCGGCAGGGTAAATTACGTTACCGCGAGCGACAAAGAAGCAATCGATGCATTTTTCGAATTATCGAGGGTGGAAGGAATCATTCCAGCCGTTGAGAGCGCACATGCGGTAGCCTACGCAATGAAGCTGGCAAAAAAGCTTGATAACAAGGAGACAATCCTTGTAAACCTTTCGGGCCGAGGGGATAAAGACATTGATTTCGTAGTTGAAGCGTACGGTAAAAATTATGGTATAGAGTAAAACTACCAGGAATATGGAGTATGGAGGGATATCCTATAGTATCCCTGTCAAGAGAAAAGTAAAAGATCAATAAAAAAAGAGGGGTTAGCCAAAATCGGTTAACCCCTCTTTTTTTTGTGTGCTGCCCTTTTTATTTTTTACCTGAATTCAATCACACCCTGTTTTTGTGTTTTTGTATGTGTGCCCGCAACCTTTCTCTTTGCCGATAAGAAACTTCCTACCGCCTAAAATAACTCGTTACAAGCCAATCTGTGCGGTCTCAGGGGGGTTCCCTCAACCAGTTCCAAAAGGAACTTCTATTCAGGCCCCTTGCCCGGATTTTTTTGATATCGGGAGGACATATAGAGGTTAGCCCTTTTTATTCGTTTACCCTCGTGGTCTTTACTACCGAACAGGCTATGTCAAAAATAGCTATTCTCCGCGCGTAATCTCTTCTGCTATCAATTCAGCTTGTTTCAAAACTGTTTCTGTTGCCAGTTTCTGCATATCCGGTGGATAACCATACTGCCGTAATGTTCTCTTTACAATGACTTTCAATTTTGCCTTTACGCTTTCCTTAATTGTCCAGTCGATTGATGCGTTTTTCTTTACTCTTTCAAACAGTACAACAGCCAATTCCCTCAGTTTGTCTTTTTCCATTAACTCACGAGCGCTGTCGTTATTGGCAATGGCCGTATAAAAAGCATATTCAAAATCAGACAGCCCCATTTCCTGAGGCTCTTTGTCCATCTTCTGAATTTCTTTGCCCAATTGAATTAATTCTTCAATGACTTCTGCTGCTGTTAAAATCTTGTTGTGATATTTCTTAATGGAATTTTTCAGCATTTCCATTAGGGATTTGCTTTGTATCAGGTTCTTTTTGGTTCTCGTTTTTATTTCATTATTCAGCAGTTTTTTCAAAACTTCCAGAGCGATGTTTTTATGCTCCATGTTTTTGACTTCCAAAAGGAATTCTTCTGAAAGTATGGAAATATCCGGTTTTTTGATTCCGGCGGCATCGAAAACATCTACAACCTTCTCAGTTACCAATGCTTTGTCAATAACCTGTCTAATTACTGTTTCAACTTCTTCATCTGTTTTACCTGAGCCGGTGCTGTTGAATTTGGATAATCGGGATTTTACCGCCTGAAAAAACGAGACCTCATCTTTAACATCCATGGCTTGTTCGTGGGGAATGGCAATGGAAAAAGCCTGGGACAAGGCGGTTACTTCATTGATGTACCGCTTTTTCCCGTTTTCCAACCCAAGAATGTGTTCCTCCGCGGTGAGTATCAGGGATAGCTTTTTACCTGTGTCAGCCTCGAAATATTCTTCATAGGCAAATCCACCCGCCTGCCTGGCTCCACCTCTTTCGATCAGACGTTTCAATCGTTTTCTGCCACATCCTGTTTTCCATTCCTTTTCTTTTGCTACGGCTTCTTCTTTTGAATTAACCTCTTCGTAATGAGCTATTCTTAAAGGTATAAATCTTTTAGTATAATCCGAAGCAGTGCCTGAAAGATGCAGGTTCCAGCGTTTCATCAAGTTTTCGGTTTGACCAATATAGTAGGTGTGATTCTCACACTCTAAAGCATATACACAAAATTGACCTGGTGGAGGCGCGGGCAGGTGGAACATTTGAGAAACGACTTCCAGTTTTTCCAGCATCATTTGAACCGCTTTTTCCTGTGCGATTGCCGGGTCACCTTTCCCACCGCTGTCCGAATAGAATGACAAGGCCTTTTTAAGATCTGACGCAATACCAAGATAATCAACCACAAGCCCGCCGGGTTTATCCTTATAGACACGATTCACCCGCGCAATGGCCTGCATCAGATTATGGCCCTTCATGGGTTTGTCTATGTAAAGAGTGTGCATTGAAGGAACATCAAAACCGGTCAGCCACATATCCCGGACAATAACCAGTTTGAGTTCATCTTCCGGGTCTTTCATTCTATCAGCCAATGCTCTGCGCTGCTCTTTGGTTGTATAGTGTTTAGA
>JAGHDE010000096.1 GCA_021160085.1 Pseudomonadota bacterium
CTTTAAAACAAGGGTACGATTTTCGGCAATGGGCTCTCTTTTCCCTCTGCTTGTTTAAGGTGATTCCTGACAGTTTTTTAAAAGTTCATTTTTAACTACTCTTTAAAACTTAAACTGTTTTTTCTTGACCTAAAGGGAGATTTTAGATATTTTTAAAAAAATATTGGATTGTGGCGTAAAGAATTCCAATCAAAGTTCCATGAGTTATGTAATAGGCAAAAGCCACCCAGACTCATATTGGGGTGGCTTTTTATTTTTTTGGAGTTACTGCTTTGGCAACACTGCTGGTAATTGATAATTACGATTCTTTTACTTATAACCTGGTGCAGATGTTCAGGCTCTATGACCTCACCATAAAAGTATATAGAAGTGACAAAATTTCTCTTGCGGAGATCGAAACCCTGAGTCCTGACTATATCCTTATCAGCCCCGGTCCCAAAGATCCATCCCATGCCGGAATTTCTGTTTCCCTGGTTAAATCATTCGGCAACAAAATACCTGTTTTTGGTGTATGCCTGGGGATGCAGTGTATAAACGAAGCCTTTGGCGGCAGTACTATTCGATCTCCGTTGCCGGTGCATGGCAAAACAAGCATGATCCGGCATAATAATGATGGCATTTTTAAAGGGGTTCCTTCTCCCTTTACTGCTGCTCGTTACCATTCATTGATGGTAAAACCTCACCGAAGCAACCTTGTGGTAACCGCCCACACCCAGGACGGCGTAATCATGGGGCTTGCCCATCCTGAACTTCCTCTTCACGGAGTTCAGTTCCACCCGGAAAGCTTTCTCACCGAACACGGCTTTTTGCTGGTAGAAAATTTCCTTCAATTGGGTCCCCTAAAAATTTCAAATTCTGGAAGGCGGAATGCGGATCTGGAAATTAATCAAGCATCCTTTTAATAAACCATGAATGAAATCGAAAAAATCACCGGGCAGATAACCGGTATTCATACCGAGCGTATTTTCCTGAACGAATCGTTTATCGATTTTGCCGCCCGTTTTGCCTCCTTATCCGGTACGGTAATACTTATGAGCGGAGGAGACCTCGACTCTTCCAGATATCATATAGTTGGCGCACAACCATGGCTCACTTTTTCCGGGCGCCATAACAGCATGACAATCTCAGCGGAAGATCAAACTGTTCGTTTTGAAGCGGATCCTTTTGAGACCCTCCGCATGGTTTTAAACGCCTTCAGGTTAAATCATCCTGATCTGCCGGTCCCGGTTGCAGCCGGGCTTTTTGGATACCTCTCATACGACCTTAAAGACTGCCTGGAAAAACTGCCCCGCACATCGATCGACGATCTCTGCCTGCCGCATTTATATTTGGTTGCCCCTTCAATAATAGTCGTCCATGACAAAAAAAATGACAAGACCTGTCTCTGTATACCAAAACGGATCTTCTCGGGCCAAAGCAATGTCGATAAGGATCTTGATACTTTTAAAAAAATCCTTACTGCAACGCCGCCGGAAAGGGGGAGGTTCAGCAGTGATGCCGGAGGATTTAAAACCAATTTCACCAAAACCAATTACATTGAGGCAATAAAAAAGATTAAGGAGTATATTGCCGCCGGTCATGTTTATCAGGTCAACATGTCCCAGCGATTTGAAACGGATTTCAATGGTGACCCCTTCAGCCTTTTTCGAACGCTTTACAATAATAATCCAGCTCCTTTTTTCGCTTACATAAATGCCGGCAACCATAAAATCGTCTCTACCTCCCCGGAACGATTTATACTGAGAAAAAAAGATCAAGTTGAAACCAGACCCATCAAAGGCACAAGACCCAGAGGAAAAACCCCGGCGGAAGATAAAACGTTATGTCTCGAACTTAAACTGAGCAAGAAGGATGATGCTGAGCTTTCAATGATCGTCGATCTTTTACGCAACGACTTGGGAAAAGTCTGCATGACCGGATCTGTCCGGGTAACTGAGCACAAAAGGATGGAAGCCTATCAGAATGTCTATCATCTGGTATCTAATATTGAAGGTAGATTGGACCGGGACCATGATTCGGTTGATCTTATAACCGCTGCCTTTCCGGGTGGATCGATTACGGGCTGCCCCAAGATCAGAGCCATGGAGATAATTGACGAACTGGAACCCCACCGGCGCCACGTTTATACCGGTTCCATCGGATACATTAGCTTCCACGACTCCATGGATTTATCTATCGCCATCCGCACGGCAACAATATATAATAAAAAAATCATCTTTTCAGTGGGCGGAGGAATTGTCTTCGACTCTGATCCCGGGGATGAATATGATGAAACAATGCATAAGGGCCGAACCCTGATGGAAGTTTTTAAAGGGAAAGAAAAAAGAGCTGTCAATAAAAGCTATGTCTGGCTGAACGGAACCATTAAACCGCTCGATCAGGCCTCTATCCCGGTATCTGATCAGGGTTTTCAGTATGGCTACGGTTTTTTTGAAACAATAAGGGTGGACCAGGGAAATCCCAAATACCTTAAAGAGCATGTTGCCCGGTTTTATCGAACCTGGAAAAATCTTTTTGCTGAAGAAACGCCTGATCTTACCTGGCATGATATTATTAAACAGGTAATTACTCAAAACGGCCTGCTAAAAAAAACTGCGGCAGTAAAAATAGTTGCCACCAGGGGAGACCGGGAAGAGCCACCCTTTAATCACACCCTTCTGGTCATGGCCAGGCCATATACTCACCGTTTGGCAGGGAAAAAAGAGCCGGGATTAAACCTCGCTATATACCCGAAGCCACGCCAAAGCCCCTTAGCAGATCACAAGACCCTGAATTATTTGTACTACTTTTTGGCTGGAAAATGGGCAAACTCCCAGGGAGCTGACGAAGCACTGATCATGAATCCGGATGGTACCGTCTCGGAAACAAACACCGCCAACATCCTGCTAATTAAGGGAAAAACTATCATCAGGCCAGTTTCACCCCATGTCCTGCCCGGTATCATGGAAAAGATCGTTTGTAACTTTCTTCTTAAGCTGGGCTACAAAATAGAAAATAAAAAAATACGGGGGGAAGATCTTTTTTCAGTTGATGAGGTGTTAATTACGAACTCACTCATTGGGGCTTTACCGGTGCTGAGTATAGACCGGACAAAAACAGGAAAGCCCTCCGACCTGGGGCAGAAGATCAATAAGGCGGTTCTTTAATTCCGGCTCTTAATCCGCCGGTATCGGGTTGCAGGAAAAATCCACAAAGGGGACGGTTAGAGGATTTTTTTTGTTAGTCGTTAGGAGTATGTGAGACAAATGTGGTTTCGTTTTCTTGCTGACATCCTTGCTGTCTTTCACTTTTCGTTCATAATATTCGCAGTACTGGGATGCTTCCTGTCCATTTGGTGGCGGAGGATAATCTGGTTTCATATTCCTGCGGTTGTACTGGCCGCGCTGATCGAATTTACCGGATGGATTTGCCCTCTCACGCCATTAGAGAACTTGCTCCGCATTAAGGGTGGGGAGGCAGGTTACCCGGGTGGATTTGTGAAGCATTATATTTTTGCTATCGTTTATCCCCCGGGACTTACACGTGAGATACAGGTGGCTTTAGGAGTTTTTGTCGTAGCAATTAACCTATTGATATATTGTTATATTTTCATAGCACGCAAACCAAAGCCCTCTTGGACAAAAAATATACATTGAGTAGTAATTTTCGATA
>JAGHDE010000088.1 GCA_021160085.1 Pseudomonadota bacterium
ATCGGAAAAGGAACGGGAATTTCCACCCATGGTGATTCTGGATGTGTGTAATGTTTGCAATCTGGAATGTATCCATTGTCCCCATGTTACCTTAAAAAAAGAAAAATCGTATCAACCCACATTTCTTAAATGGGAATGGTTCGAAAAAATTGCCAATGAGGTTGGAAGACATCCCGGAACCCTTTTGCGTTATGCCAGTGATGGAGAGAGCCTTCTTCATCCCCGTTTTGTCGACATGGTAGCATATGCCCATCAAAATGGGGTTAACCTTCAAAATCTTACCACGAATGGCTATGCCCTGGGTGCTGAAACATCAAAAAAACTTCTCAAAGCAGGTATGGATGTTATCGACGTGAGCCTTGATGCTTTCCGGAAAGAAACGTATGAGAGAATCCGGGTAAAGTCAAACTATCATCGAATCATGTCGAACGTCCACAAGCTTATTGAGCTGAGAGATAAAATTTCGCCGGATACGAAGATCATGGTAAGCATAGTTGATCAACCAGAGGCAAAAGGTGAGGTGGATGATTTTGTGGATTACTGGACTCCTTTGGTAGACCGGGTATTGGTAAGGAACTTATGCAATGTTTTAGGGCTGGTAAAGACTCCTGGAGAAGAAGCTCAGAGTCGTTACCCTTGTCCCCAGTTCTGGAAGCGGATAACCATTACCTGTTCAGGAAATTTTCGGTTCTGTGTTGAAGATTGGCGAAACCAGACCGTGGTGGGTCATATTGAGAAGAATTCCATCGAGGAGATATGGAAAGGGGAAGAATATGAAGTCCTCCGGAAGCTTCATCTTGAAGGGCGATACGACGAGATTCCGGTATGTAAGAATTGTACTGACTGGCAGGCGTCTCCCTGGGATTATGGTTACGAGTATGCCATAGCTCAAATCCAGGAAGACTGAGTCCTGAAAAGCCATGCTGTAATTTCACGGCAATGATTATTAAAACATTTTAAGAATCTAAATACTAACTATTGCAGAGCTGAAAAATGAGTAAAAAAATTCTAATTACCGGAGGGGCTGGATTTATCGGAAGTAACTTTGTTCACTACATTGTTAATAAGTATCCTGATTATACTGTATACGTGGTTGACAGTCTCACCTATGCGGGAAACTTAGACAATATACCCCGAGAGTTTTTCGACCTTCCCAATTTTCATTTTGTGGAAGGAACAATTACTGATGAACTCTTGATGAAAAAACTGACAGCTAAAGCAGATGTTGTCGTCCACTTTGCGGCTGAGTCTCACGTTTCCTACTCCATCCAGAATGTATCTGTTTTCGTTGAAACCAATGTGAAGGGAACCCAGGTTATTTGTGAGGCAGTTAAGGAAAACGTAGTGGAGCGGTTCATCAATATTTCCAGTTCAGAGGTCTACGGCAGCGCTCTTACTGTGCCCATGGATGAGAACCATCCTCTTTTGCCCTATAGTCCCTACGCGGCTTCTAAAATCGGAGCTGAAAGAATGGTCTATGCCTATTACAAAACATTTAATATTCCGGCGGTTATTATCAGACCCTTCAATAATTATGGTTCCTATCAGCACATCGAAAAAGTTATTCCCCGATTTATTACCCAGGCTTTAAGCGGAGAACGCCTTACTGTCCACGATGATGGTCTTCAGTCACGCGACTGGTTGTATGTTGAAGATTCCTGTGCTGCCATTGACAAGGCAGTGCATGGAAATATCGATAACCTTAAAGGCGAATCCATTAATATTGGCACAGGAAAAGATACCAGTATTCTCAAAATTGCCGAGATGATTTTAGAATATACAGGAAAACCCCGGGATTTTATCTCCATTGGAGATACCCGGCCTGGTCAGGTAGATCAACACCTTTCATCGACTGAAAAAGCGCGCGACCTGCTTGAGTGGAAAGCTTCGACTGAATTTTCCCAAGGCCTGGCCCGAACTATAGACTGGTACCAGAAAAACCCACTTTGGTGGCAAAAGCTGAGAAAAATTGAGTTGTCCCACACTTTGTAACTATTGATATTAGTCGAATGGTTAAGTGGTTGAGTTGGTACAACTACTCAACCACTTGCGGAGCTAAGTTCAATGAAGGTTGGAATTCTCCAGCCAGGCTATATCCCGTGGCTGGGATTTTTTGAACAAGTGTATAAAAGTAATCAATTCGTTTTTTACGATGACGTCCAGTTTGATAAAAACTCCTGGCGTAATCGCAACCGAATCAAAACACCGGATGGCCCCCTCTGGTTGACCATTCCCGTCCGTCAAAAAGGCCACATTTCCCAAACCCTTTTGGAAACAGAGATCGCTGAAAAAAAACGCTGGCCCCGAAAGCATCTCAACTCCCTCAAGAGCTGTTATGCAAAAGCTCCCTATTTTGATCGTTACATTGATGATCTTAGCGAGATTTTACAACAAGAGTGGACCTGTCTTGTTGACCTTGATATTGCTCTTATTAAGTATTTTCTCAAAGAACTGGGAATTGCAACCCCCCTCATCAGGTCTTCAGAATTAGGGATTTCCGGGGAAAAGACTGAGCGGCTGGTTTCTATATGCAAGGCATTAGGAGCCACCACTTTTTATGAAGGGGCGGCGGGGAAAAATTATATGGAAGAAAAAAAATTTGAGGAGGCAGGAATCAGGTTAGAATATCAGGACTATCACCATCCCACTTATCCTCAGTTATACGGGGACTTTATTCCCTACCTGTCGGTTATTGATCTGTTGTTTAACTGTGGAGATGAAAGCCTTGAAATTATCATTGGTGAATAATGTTTATGCCGCATGAAAAATTAGCCATCCAGGGTGGAAAACCATTACGAGATCAATTTCTCCCATTCCATAGACCTTTCATTGGAGAGGAAGAAATAGCTGAAGTAACCGCCGCCTTAAGGTCGGGATGGATAACCACCGGTCCCAGAACCAAAGCTTTTGAAGAAAAATTCCGTCAGTACATTGGATCTCCCCATGCGGTGGGCCTCAATTCCTGTACTGCCGGCCTTCATTTATCGCTGGAAGCGGCTGGTGTGGGGGAAGGAGATGAGGTCATTACCAGTCCAATCACCTTTGCTTCCACGGCTAATGTGATTGTGCATCAGAGAGCTACGCCGGTCTTTGTCGACGTAGAGCCCGGAACTCTTAACATCAATTCAGAACTTATTGAACAAAGCATAACTCCCCGAACCAAGGCTATTATCCCGGTACACCTCGCCGGGCATCCCTGCGATATGGATGAGATAACGAAGATAGCACAACAACATGGTCTTACGGTAATCGAGGATGCTGCCCATGCCCTTGAATCAGAATATCGCGGGAAAAAGATCGGAACCATAAGCCCTTTTACTGCATTCAGCTTTTATGCCACCAAAAACATCACTACCGGTGAGGGGGGGATGCTCACGGTGCTTGATGATGAGGTAGAAGAAAAGGTAAGAATATTAAGCCTTCACGGGATCAGCCGTGATGCCTGGAAAAGGTATTCTGATGAAGGCTATCGACACTGGGAAATTTTATATGCGGGATATAAATACAACATGTTCGATCTCCAGGCGGCAGTGGGTCTGCATCAGATGGATCGAATCGATCAATTCCGGGAAAACCGAAAAAAATATGTAACCAGATACAATGAGGCGTTTAAAGAGATATTAGAGGTTGAACCCTTACGGACAAAACCAGACGTCAAACATGCCCATCATATTTATCCCATCCTTCTGAATTTGAACATGCTTACTGCTGACCGGGATCAGATTATGAACGCTATCCAGGCGGAAAATATCGGTATCGGGATTCATTTCCGAGCTGTCCACCTCCATCCTTTTTACCGGGATAAATTCGGTTTTCAGCCCGGGAAATTGCCAATAGCCGAAGATGCCTCGCAGCGCATTTTATCCCTTCCTCTTTATCCCGGTATGTCTGAAGAAGATTTGGAGGATGTGATTTCTGTGGTGAAAAAAGTGATAGCCGTCTTCCAAAAATAAGAACGTGAAAAAATACCCGTCAGACTTGAAATAGCGCTGAATTCACCACCCTCTTCCTCAGTAAAGGGAACGGCTATAAATACTAAAAACTAAAAGCCTAAATAAGCCACGATGCAATAGAAGATATAATTTTAATCAATCTGCAAAGGAATAATCGTCAAAAAAGGAAAATTCCTTCATCCTGTTTTCCACTCTCTTGATAAGCTCGGGAGTCCACGGGACGTTGTAACGGGTTTTGTGCGGTGATTGGTAAATTATGCTTGCACAGTCATTCAAATAGCTGTCGGTTGTGTCAATGCCGAGGAAATCACATAGCATTTTCAACGAATAGGCGGGATTCTGAATAAACAGCTCATGCCTGGCGTCGATGATCTCGTCTGCCGCAATCTTTGTTTTGAGATTTCTTAGCCCTTCCGCCAGGGAAAAATAAAAGCTTATGCTTTCCGGCAGGTCCCGCCATCGGTCCTTC
>JAGHDE010000006.1 GCA_021160085.1 Pseudomonadota bacterium
GTACGTATTTATGGCTATATGTGCAGTAGAAGAAGCGCTTAAGGATATCAAACTTGGAAACATGGTTATCCTTTGTGATGATGAGGACCGGGAAAACGAAGGTGACCTTGCCATGGCTGCAGAAAAAATTACTCCGGAAGCCATAAATTTTATGGCTAAGTATGGTCGGGGACTTATCTGCCTTGCTCTGTGCGAAGAAAAAATCAAACAACTTGATCTGCCTTCTATGGTCGACGATAATACCTCGCCATATACGACAGCATTCACGGTTTCCATTGATGCTTGTAAGGGAGTAACGACCGGTATATCAGCACACGATCGTGCAAAAACTATCTTTGCAGCGGCAGCTGATGATGCGAGGCCGGAGGATTTTACCAGACCGGGTCATGTTTTTCCTTTGAGAGCCCGTGAGGGGGGGGTCCTGACCAGAACCGGTCAAACTGAGGGTTCGGTTGATTTGTCCCGATTGGCAGGTTTGAAATCGGCGGCGGTAATTTGCGAAATAATGAAAGATGATGGAACAATGGCGCGAATGCCCGATTTAGAAAAATTTGCTGTTGAGCACGACCTGAAAATTACCACAGTAGAAAACATTATAAAATATCGCGTTCAAAAAGAACTTTTGGTAAACCGGATTGTTACAACTACTTTGCCTACTCTTTATGGGGGCGAGTTTAAAATGATCGTTTATGAAAATAAAATTGACAATCATCATCATTTGGCACTTGTTAAAGGGGAATGGGAGATTGATGAACCGGTTCTTGTCCGGGTTCATTCTGAATGCCTCACTGGGGATGCTCTTGGTTCCAAGCGTTGTGATTGTGGCGCTCAGCTCCAGAGTGCGATGAAA
Source organism: Pseudomonadota bacterium (assembly GCA_021160085.1). Lineage (GTDB taxonomy): Bacteria > Desulfobacterota > WTBG01 > JAGOGO01 > JAGOGO01 > JAGHDE01. The sequence continues at coordinate 851 of JAGHDE010000006.1, forward strand.
ATGGTAGAGCAGGAGGGAAGGGGGGTTATTGTATATATGCGTCAAGAGGGTCGCGGGATTGGTCTGGTAAATAAATGCAAAGCGTATGCTCTCCAGGATAATGGGCGGGACACCGTGGAGGCAAATGAAGATCTGGGATTTGCAGTTGACTTGCGTGACTACGGAGTTGGCGCCCAGATTTTAAGGGATTTGGGAATCAGAAAAATTAGACTTATGACCAATAACCCCAAGAAAATGGTTGGACTTCAAGGTTACGGTCTCAGCATTGAAGAGCGAGTACCTATCGAAATTACTGCCACCGAAGAGAACATTCGCTACCTTAAGACAAAACGAGATAAAATGGGACATCTTTTAGAAATTGAATGAAGAATTTCAAAAGACTCAAGGAGAATTACAATGGCTAAAATAATTGAAGGTCAGCTTAATGCGGAAGGATTAAAGTTTGGTATAATCATTAGCAGATTCAATGAGTTTATTGGATGGAAATTAGTGGAAGGAGCGACCGATGCCCTTCTTCGTCATGGAGCGAAGGAAACTGATATAGCAATATACAAAGTTCCGGGGGCGTTTGAGATACCCCTGACCGCTAAAAAATTAGCGTTGTTAAAAAAATATGATGCCATTATCTGTTTGGGTGTAGTTATCCGGGGTGATACTCCTCATTTCGACTATATAGCGGCGGAAGTAAGCAAGGGAATTGCTGCTGTTGGGTTGGAGACAGAAACACCAATTATTTTCGGGATTCTTACCACTGATACGATTGAGCAATCTATTGAACGCTCTGGTTCCAAGGGTGGTAATAAAGGCTGGGATGCGGCTAATGCGGCTATTGAAATGGTAATGCTTTATAAGGTCATGTGAAGCGTTATAAAAAATTGTTCCTTGACTATTTAGTTTCTTCACATTTGAAAATTGGCGATAAGTCGAAGAAAATCGCGAGAACTGGCCTTACAGATTCTCTATCAAGTTGACTTCATTAAGCAATCCATAAAAGATGCCCTTCCTTTTTTTATTGCTCATTTTAATTTCCATAAAGAGTTAGATGAATTCACTGTTGATATGGTCCGGGGAGTGGATGAATACCGGAGTGAGATTGATCGTCGTATAAGTGCTTGTTCGGAACACTGGGCATTGGAAAGGATGTCGCCAGTAGATCGCAATATTATGAGGATAGCTGTTTTTGAAATCCTCAGGTGTGATGATATTCCTTTCAAGGTAAGTATCAACGAAGCCATTGAGCTGGGGAAAAAATTCGGTACTGAAAAATCAGCCGTTTTTATCAACGGAATCTTAGACAATATTTCTCATTCCCAAAAACAATAGCCGGCTTACGGTTATGCCGGTGCCTCTTGTTTTCAGATTTTTGCCAAAATCCCTTTGAAAAGTCTATGAGAAAAAAAGCTTTAAAACCACTTGACGGTACTTTTGTTTGGACAATACATGGTGAGTTTTTTTGTTGAAATGAAATTTCTCTAATGATATTAAAGAGAAATTTTCAGAAGGAGGAAAAAACAATGCTTCAAGGAACATTGACGGCTATCGTAACTCCGTTCGAAGAGAATGGTTCAATCGATGAAGCTGCTTTAAGAAGCCTGGTAAATTTCCAGATCGATAATGGTATCAATGGCTTGGTTCCCTGCGGCACTACCGGTGAGAGCCCTACCTTAATCTATGAGGAACATAACCGCGTAATTGATATTGTTATCGAGGAAACCCGGGGGAGAGTTCCCGTAATTGCTGGCACTGGAAGCAACTCAACCAAGGAGGCAGTTTCTCTTACCCGACATGCTTTTGAAGCCGGGGCTGACTACAGTCTCCAAGTGGCACCTTACTAC
>JAGHDE010000013.1 GCA_021160085.1 Pseudomonadota bacterium
CATTCATGTCTAACCTTTATTATTTTTTAATTGATTTTTTTGCTCTCTAAACTGACAGGTTTTTAATATAACAGCGGGCTTCATCTAATCTTTGGATGACAAGATCATTGTCCATTGTTTCTATTATCTCAAAAATACCCGGACTTACAGTAGCGCCAGTCAATGAGACCCGTACTGCCTGGGCTATTTTTGCCAGGGAGATGCTTTCTGAGGAAGAGAGTTCTCGGAAAAAGGCCTCTATCTTTTGGCGGTTGTATGCATCCGGCTTTTTAAATTGTTCTGTAATTTGATCGAGGATTGGCAATATCCGGGGAGTTAAAAATTTTTTAGCTCCTTTAGGATCATAAGAAATTTTGTCTTGAAAATAAAAATAGAGCCCGTCGGCCATATCTTTTAATGTTTTAGAACGTTCTTGGAAAGGGGGTATTATATGAGATAGATAGTCCCGGTCGATATTCTGATGCCCGTTTTCTTTTAAAAAAGGAATAAGAGAATCTACCAGTAAGTTGGAAGGGGTAGTTTTTATATAGTGGCTGTTAAGCCAGAGAAGCTTTTCAGGATTGAATATTCCTGCCGACTTCCCCACATTTTTCAGAGTAAATTTCCTGATTAAATCTTCACAGGAAAATATTTCCTGATCTCCAAATGACCAGCCTAAACGGACCAGATAATTGACCATTGCCTGGGGTAAATATCCCATCTCTCGATAAGCTGATATTGAAGTTGCTCCATGTCGTTTGCTCATCCGGCTTTTATCATGGCCCATTATCAGGGGAACATGAGCAAAAGAGGGCAGGTTTTCTCCCAATGCTTGATAAATAAGCATTTGACGGGGAGTATTGTTAATGTGGTCATCACTCCGGATGATATGGTTTATGCTCATGGTAATATCATCAACTACCACTGCTAAGTTGTAGGTAACAGTGCTATCACTCCTCATGATGATGAAGTCATCTAACTCGGAATTGTTGTACTGAATCTGACCTTTAACAAGATCATTGAATGTTGTTGTTCCATATAAAGGGGTTTTGAAACGGATTACAAAGGGCTTATGGGAAGGCTGAACCTTAAGGTTTCGGCAGCGACCGTCATATTTTGGCTGTTTGCCTTCTTTTTGGGCCTGTTGTCGTCGTTCTCCCAATTCTTCTGGCGTGCAGAAGCAGCGATAGGCGTGATCGGAACTTAAAAGCCGATTTGCATAATCAACATAGATCTCTTTGCGTTGGGATTGATAATATGGCCCCTCATCCCAGTCCAATCCCAGCCATCGCAGGCTATCCAAAATTGCATCAACAGATGCTTGAGTAGAGCGGGCAACGTCTGTATCTTCGATACGGAGGATAAATTTACCGCCTTCATGACGGGCAAAGAGCCAATTAAACAGAGCTGTTCGTGCTCCACCGATATGGAGATAACCGCTTGGGCTGGGGGCAAATCGGGTTCTTACCATTTGTTTTCTCAACAGTTGAAGATTGTTATTTTTAAGGCTGAATATCTGTTTGGTAAAATTTTAAAACAGTATACAAAAAAACTGTTATTAATAAAAGATAAACTTGCTTTCATCAATATAACCAGTCAATATCAGTGAATAAAAAACCACTTTTTGAGGAAGAATGGTTTTGACTTGTTTGGAATATTTTTTTATAATCAACTAATATTGCGCTGTTACAGATGCACATTTTAAATCATCGGAACCAGACGGAGAAACGATAAATGCCCAAAAAAACCAGAAAAAAAAGGAGTGAAGAGACCATCAAAAAGCATTCTTCGGGAAAGAAAGGAATACCGCAATTATTGGAGGAAATTATTGAGGAATCACTTAGTTCTGATTGCAATCTTATTCTTTTGGAGGGAAAAATCAGAGAATTAGAAGGGTCAATGGAAAGTTTTATCCCCATAATGATGAGGAGGATGAAGAGGGGGAATGTGAGCGAGCAAAAAGTTATTTTTGACCTTTTGAATAGAGGAAGGGATAAAAAAATTGTTGAGAACCTGAAAGAAGTTGTTGGCGAAGATTCAATTTCAATAAAAGTACGGTATCAGGCGCTTATTCAGCTAAAAAAATTTGGAGAAAGGATTGATGAGGACTTATCAATACTTTTGGAGCAGGGGGAGGAAATTATCGGTGCGATTGAAAAGCATACTCGGTTTGGAAGCATCTATGACAGAGATATTGACTCGTCGATTGTTCTCAAATTCGAGCAACTCCCTAATAATGTGAAAGTTTCTATTATCAAACAGATATTAGACGAATATCCCGATATGGTTTCTTTGGTTTTAAGCCTGATTCAGGGCGAGGAAGATTTAGATGAAGCGGTAATAGAGATACTGGCGACAAAAAAAACTTTAGAGGTCGGCAATTTTTTCAGCAAGATATTGGAAGGGACCAAGAACAAAAGCCTTCAGCGCCTCTTGAAAAGACATCTGTTCCGGATGAAAAAGAGGGGACTGGATGTGGCTTTTCCTACAACAGAAGGTGTGGAAGATCCGAAATTTCTAAGGATTGAGTCTTCTCAGGTTGAGGCATATGTGACCGGCATAGATTATTTAGGGGAACGTCTGGCTTTTTTAAGCAAGTCGGTTTGGGGATGGGGAGTGGTTTTTTTTCAAATTACCCTGAGCGACTTAGAGGGTATAAAAAGTTTCAGTGCTTTCGAACTTAATCGAAAGGCAATTAAGAACTTTCTTCATAAAATTTCAGAAGAGGGTGTAATCACCTTGATTGAAATTGAATCTGATTACTTTTTCAGCCTGATTGAGGAAGCATATCAGACTAATCTTAGCAAAGGGATTCCCCTTCCATCACAATTTGCTCAGTGGAAGTCTGAATTAAATGAACTGAGGGGAGATGTTACTGAGCCGGTTATCTATAGCAGTAAGTTGGTGGAATCCCTTCAGGAAGGAAAGATAGATGTCTGGAGGGGGAAATATGAAACCCTTAATGATAGCGATACATTGAAAGAGTGGTTTTTGGAACCTCGCCTGGTTTGGAAATACATAGAGAAATACAGGGAGATTGAAGCCAGTCCCCTGGTTTTGAATCATTATCAGGTGGAAGAAAGACTGAACTCAATTATTATTGAGGCGGCGGGGAAGATATTTGATGATACCTATCGGCGGATTTACAAGCGGCGTTTAGAAGAGATGGCATATATATTTTTAGACACGCATAAAGAAGAATTGGCAAAGCTTGCATTATGCGCTGCGCATGACCTGAGACCGGATGGACTTTCCTCTGACAGACATGGATTTTTAATAAATTTGACTAAAAAAAGCATTAATATTTACGCTGCGGGTGAAAAAATCGAGAAAAGAAGCTTATAATATCACCAAGGTAGTTGATTTTAAAAACATATCTTAAATCGCATGTCACACATCACAATTAAGTATCCAGAGTCCATCACAAAATACGGAATAACAGAATTGATACCCTGACCCAGACAAGCCGGAAAAGTTCGAAGCTGAAAGCCTGCAGCCGCTCACGGCTTGAAATTGGAAATTAGAAATTCAGGAGAAAAGCATGAGGCCAAATTTCC
>JAGHDE010000168.1 GCA_021160085.1 Pseudomonadota bacterium
CTTTAAGTCTTTATACATGTCATAGAGCCGTTGAAAGTTGAGAGAAGCAACAAAATTTTGTCGAAATAGCTGGAAGGGAAGGGCAGCGCTGAAATAATTAAGGTCATCAGCATATTTTTCATTCATTCCCGCTGATTCCGGGTGAAAGCGAGATTTGTAATTTTCTCTCCAGTGGAAAGAGGAATAGACCACCGAGACCTCCGGGGTCTCAAGCTGGATCAAGCCCGCGGGATTCCAGGATGCCGCGGTAGCATCGTCGGCGACAGCAATAAAAGCGCCTCCCATTCCCATAGCCCGGGCCCCGGAACCGACCGGATTGAGGGTGGAAGAAATTTTTATGGAACTAAAAATTTGCTGACCGACTGAATTTTTCGCCCCCGCAAGAAAAAAAATTATCAGGGCAAACAAAAAAAATCTTAATCGAGTCATGGACATCTCATTTAAATCTCGGTTTTTGAATTCTCATTGCTTGTCTGTTGCAACTCCAAGGTTTTTTGACCTTTCATAAACTCTGAAATTTTGTTTATAATTTTTCCAGTGGACATATCCTCTTCTACCGTCATAATCTCAATCTTTCCCACCTGAACTTTTCTTTTCCCGATTTCTCGGCCGTCCATAATGATAGGCTCTGCCTCCTGAAACACATCCATTTTCAACCCCGCTCGGACACCTGCTTTCGCTCCAATGTTTAAAATCACCTCTTCTCCGTCCACTGAAGCCAATTTTCCTTGGAGAGGGAACTTTTCGATTAGGGTTTGGTTTATCTTTTTGACAAGAGATTTTGCGATGGCGTTTAAGTCTGCTGACCGGTCATCTATCTCAGTAAAAGCCCCGGTAATAGTACTGGTCTCGGTTTCAATCAGCCGAAGCGTGACCTGCATTTCTCCTCCTAACCGCATTACGTTTCCGGTAGCGATAAAGCGAGCTCCAATGATTTTCCCCAATTTTAAGGCGGTAGTAAAATCAGCAAGGCCAGAAGAACTGAGATTCAATTCCTGCATGAGCTTATCAATCAATTCTCTTTCTACGACCGATATTCTCTCCGTCTCCTGAAATAACTGGGTAAGGATCGCGGCCAAATACTCGTTTTCCCCAGCTCTAACCGAAATGGAAACTCTGTTTTGAAAATCAAGAAGCGTAATAGTAATGGGCCGCGATGTCCAAGTGTCAGCAGGGTACGCTGGCTTTGTCTCCGGCTTCTGTTTTTTAAATCTCTCTGTCAGTTCATCCACTATCTTGTCTATTCGGTCCTGCCTCGCTCTATCAGCAGCACCTTTTTCCTTAATCAGCGATTGGTTGAGTAAAAAAGCAGAAAATTCATCGTCAGGGTTCCTTTTGAAGGATTTGCGGTAAGATGCTATGGCTTCTTCATTTTTTCCCAGGCCGACCAGCAAAAACCCCTTATTGCTCATTGCCTCGGAGTTTTCCGGGTCAAGCTCGATTGCCTTGTCATAGAAGGATAGAGCGGTTTCGGTTTGGTTTTGTTCGGAATAAATCCGGCCCAAGCGATTATATGCTTCAGCTTTTTGCCAAAGGAATCCATTTTTGCCTTGGCTGGCGGTTGTATAAGCTTGGATGGCAGCATGCAGATCACCTTGATTAAAAGAGATATTACCTATTATCACGTGAGCATAGATATTTTTCGAATCTGAATTAATAACCCGTTCACATAATTTCTGCGCCTTCTGATAATCTCCTCTTTGGAAAAATGTAGCGGCCAACCCCTCATAACCAGAAAGGCTCTCGGCTCCCAGTGACTTTAAAAGAATTCGAAATTGTTTTTCAGCTTCTTCAATATTCCCGGATTTGAGTTTTAAATAGGCATTCTCAATAGGTCCAGCTGTCAAAAGTAACTCATTTGGCAAGATTCGGAAAAAAATAACCGCAACCATTATAAGCAGAGATCCTATCAATGTAGCCAATAAAACTCTGTTTGAAATTTTCCTTGTTTTGTCATATTTCAGGAAAATCTCCTGCGGGAAAACTGTTTTATTCCCGATCATCTCTTCAGTATCCCAGACCACACGATATATTTCTAAGGGCTCAGCTTTCCCCTTTAAGGGGATTGTGTCAAAAGACTGAAAAATTATATCTTCGGTCTGTTGCACCTGATCATAAATAGTTTTAGATACGAGAATTTGCCCTTCTTTAGCAATAGATTCTACCTTTGCCGCCACATTCACCACATCGCCAAAGACATCATCGTCCTGAACTATTCCCTTCCCGTAGTTTAATCCGATACGAACGATTATGCGATCATCTCTCTTTTTGGTTTTGTTTCTCTCAGACAAGGCAAGCTGAATCTCGATAGCAGAGCGAACACCATCCTGTGGCGATAGAAAGGAAGCCATGATACCATCCCCCATGGTTTTAATGATGGCTCCATTGTGGTTCTGAATAAAGGGAAATAAAATGTCATTATACTCTTGGAGCATGCTTCGGCCTTTGATATCTCCCTGCTGTTCGAAAAATGAGGTAGAACCTGCAATATCAGTAAACATAAGGGTAATATCCCGGGTGTATTCAGATTGAAGCTTTCTGTCCAGTTTATTCCGTTCCCGAAGAATATCCGCAATTTTTTTTGGATTAATTTTATTTTTCTCCTTATTAACCATCACATTCCCGGCAGACCATCCAGCATCATATTATCAGAGGAAGTATTGAGCTGGAAACCAACCACCTCTTTGTCGGATGAATAGGCTATATAAGTGGCGCTGCTGATGTTCTCTGTAAATATATTCTCCGCGCTGTTTACCACCTTTTCATGAGCAGCCAGAATGATCTCCTTTTCGGCTATCACAGTTCCAATGTCGTCGTACGCAGTCAATGTAACGACCGCAGAACTGTTCTCAATGTTGACAAAGGCAATACCGGTAGCGCCGTCTTTTTCTATCTTGGCAAATACTCCCTCTGTTCCACTGATCCCAACCCCGGTATAACCGCCTAACTGGTCTGTTCTGCTGAATAATTCAAATCCGGTAATCGGACTCGTTGCGTCAATCTGAAACCATGCGGTATCCGCCGGAAAATCAAGAGCAGATACCGTACCAAAATATTTCCCCTTGCCGGCAATGGAAACATCCTTCGTGGAGGTTAAAGCATATCCTGCCGCACTATATGGGGTAATGGTTATGTCACAGGCAATATCAGACGGATTATAGGCAACAATACCTGTCGCCCAGCCGTCATTACTGGCAGTGTGAGAATAATATATGCTGCTGGTGGTGTCATCCTTCAACAGGATGCCGCTCATCCAGTTACGTGGATTATTGACAAAAAGCTCCAAGCCGATAACCCCGCCTGCATCCTTGATAACCCCGGATTGAATACCAGTCTGAGCCTCTCCTCCAAAAAGGCTCCTGATTGTAAAAGCCTTGTGCTCATTGGCAGTTAGAGATACTGTTTCGGTCTCTCCATTGTCAAACTCAATTGTTAAGGTCTTGGGAGCTAAGGTGGTATTGAGAAGGCTTACACCAGTCCCCCAGTTTGAATCAGAGGCAATATGCGAGATGTAGATGTCACTGGTATTGATTTCAGAATCAGAAACCGCCGGAACCGCTACCCGATATTGGCCTTCAATATAAAACTTCGTATAGCCAACTATTGCGTCAGAATAAGTCTCAAATACAATATACCCAATATCCTCAGAACCAACAAATGCCTCACCAACTATGATCTCCCTTCGTACCCGGGAAGGAAGGATTACCTCGATATCTTTCGAGACCGAATTCCCGGAATTGTCATAGGCCTTAAAGGTGCCAATCAGCGGCGTCTCCTCATCATCACTGGTGCTGATAACACAAATCTCAGTCTCCCAACCGTCAATATTGCTGGCAATATGGGGAAAGTAAAGGAAGACCTCAGAATCACCTGTAAATAAAAAGTTGGCCGTGACTGTCTTATAAGACGTAATTGTTATACTGCTCGGGTTGCTGTCTCCGGTCAGATTTCCGCTCCAGCTGTCAAACTGGTATCCCGGTGCTTCTATTGCCTCCAGACTGACTTCTGTATCAACCGGATAAGGACCAGTGGTATACGGATAGGAGCCGGGGGAAGAACCGTTAACCTTTATCTTGCCGCCAATTTTGGGGCTGACATCCACAGTCAGCGAAAGATCAGGCTCGCCTCCTGAGGATGAAAAAATAGCGGTGACGGTCTTATTACTGTCCATATATATATATCCAGGATTATTGCTCCCGGTCAGGTCCCCGCTCCACCTGATAAACTCGTATCCCGATCCCGGTGCGGGTATTGCTTCCAGTCTTACATTTGAGAGTTTAGATTTAGGGATGGTGGCTGGGTAAGATTCGGGAATTTGATAAGAAACCTTTATATTATTACCATTGTTGGGGCTGACATCCACGGTCAGCACATATCCATTCTCGCCTCAGCCAACCGCCGGCTTCGCTGAAAAAATTATTGTTGTAAAGACCATTAACGAGACCATCATTAACCCTGGCCAGAAGGTTCTGATTATTCCTTTTTTCATCTTTTCTCCATTTTCTGGTTTTATTATTCCCAGCTTCTTAGTTTATTGAATTTTATGATTATAAATAAATAACCATCAAATTACGTGCAATTAACATGCCCCCAAAAAACGATAAAAATATTACAAAGAAACAATATGTTATGTTTTAGGAGTCAGTTTAAACGCAAGATATGACAAATTTTGGGCGCTTTTTTAAAAAAAATGTCAGTCACTTTTTTCTATAATAACTAATGAATCCCCGGTATCAACTTCATCTCCAGGAGATACTAATACCTCCGACACCTTCCCATTAATCTCAGAAATTACATTGTTTAGCATCTTCATCGCTTCCAGAACGATCAACACCTGTCCGGCTGACACATCACCCCCTTCAGAAACCGGAATTTCATTCACCGTCCCTTTAAGGGTAGACCTGATATCCCCCGATTTGGCCAGAGCATCGATCTCTTTTGCCGTGAGTGTAATCTTTTTCCTCACTCCCCCAGCCTCTTGCTCCATCTCAGTCAGGATAGGTTCGGGATGATGGTCTATAACCAGATAAGTAACCACATCTCCGCTCTTCGTCTTTCTTTTAGACCCAATCTCTATGATATGTTGCTTTCCAAAGGCATCAGAAAACTTAAACTTCTCTCCCAGATTAAATCCGCCCTTCTTAAACCATATCTCAGGAGGAAGAACCCAGGTTTTGCCGTATTTTTCTTCAAACTTAAAAAAGTTTACCGCGTCATTGGGGTGCTGCAAGTATAATACAAGTTCATCCTCGGTAACACTTCTTCCTAAACGCTGCTCCAGAACCCTCTTCTCGATTTCTATATCCACATCTACAATCTTCTGATAACCTTTTTCTTTTTCAACTGTTTCTTTCCAATCGGGACCAAATACAGACGCATAAATCTCGTCGGAAGGCCAATAAAAGGGTAAATCCCCATACCTTCCTAACATTAGATTTTTCAAATCATCATTAGCGTCCTTATACCTTTCCTTTTTGAGAACATTATTTACCGCCGTGGTCCAGAGTATTTGTGAACCTGGGGTCACACTCCACCAGTTGCCCAGCTCTTTCTGAACTTTCGGCAACTCTTTCTGTAAAATTTCCGGCATTAAAGGCAAAAACCCTCCCTTACCTGCCTGCTCAAAACTCGATCCCGTTGCCCCCCCCGGCAACTTGTGAGTCTGGACCGTGGGATCAAATCCGAAAAATTGTGACTCAAAATCTTTATAACATTCTCGCTGGGGACGGAGCTTGGTGGAGGTATCTATTACCTTCTGCCGGTCAATACCCACAGCCCGATGGCCATATTCTTCCAGGGTATCGATAACGGTTAATATCGGAGGTGGTCCGTAAAAACCAGTGAAGGCATGATCACCTGCGTCAACAATCTTCGCGCCGTTGCGTACCGCCTCGATAATCCTCCCGATATCGTTGCCATCGGTATTATGGCCGTGATAATGAACCACCAGATCAGGGTATTTATCCAGAATCGCCCGCACCAGACCACCAATCCGTTTGGAAGTTCCCACTCCACCATGGTTCTTTATGCAGAGTACGATATCTTCACCAGTGACATCAAGAAGTTCCCCCACCTTCTTTACGTAAAATTTATCCGTATGCTCCGGACCGGTAGAAAAACATAGGCACGGTTCCAGAATACATCCCGCCGCCTTCACCTCTTCAAACACCGGAATCATGTTAGGCACATAATTAAGAAAATCGAAAACTCTCCATACATGGACATATCTGGCAAAAGTCCGCACTGTTAACCTGATCACATTTTCCGGATACGGCCGATAACCAAAAAGATTAATTCCCCGGCACAGATTCTGGAACATCGTATCGGGCATGTGTGCGCTTAATACCTCTAACTTTTCCAATGGATTTATCTGTTTCCTCAACATATCGACATGAACTGAAGCTCCTCCCGTTATCTCGAGAGAAAAATATCCCGCATCATTTCTCTCTTCGGAAACGAGAATCTGGGTATGGGGCATGATCCGGTTTTTAAAGTCCGACTGGGAAAGATCCCTTTCCGTATTGGTAATGTAGTAGCCATCTGATCTTCTGATTTTATCGAGAATATAATCTACCCCTTTTTCCCTCAAATCCCGGGGGGTAATTCTTTCCTCTAACTTTGCCTTTGCTACCTTCATTATCTTTTTCTCCTGAATTTTTTATTCTGCTATGTCAATATGCATAAGGATTGGTCTTTTTTGCGTGGATTTCCGCGATCAATTTTGAAAGCCCTGCAACTTCACGTTCCTTCTCCGGATAGTTAAAAATTTCCGGATGCGTATCAAGGTACGATGTATCAAATTTCCCCTTATGAAAATCGGGTTCATCACAGATCGCCAGGTAAAACGGTATTGTCGTTTCCGGGCCTACGATCAAAAAATCGTTCAATGCTCTCCTTAAACGTTGGATAGTCTGCTCCCAGTTATAACCCCGAACCGTCATCTTCACTAAAAGCGAATCATATTCAGTGGGAATTTTGTATCCCTGGTAAACCATGCCGTCCAGTCTGATACCGTGACCACCCGGGGACTGATACACTTCCACCCTTTTCCCGCCTTCCGGCCAGAAATTATTTTTCGGGTCCTCAGCGTTGATTCTGACCTGAATGGCCTTACCCATAAGTTGAACCCTTTCTCCCGGGATTTCCAGAGCTTCCCCTTCGGCTATCCTTATCTGTTCCCGAACAATATCCACGCCGGTCAATATTTCGGTAACTGTATGTTCAACCTGCAGTCTGGTATTCATCTCCATAAACCAAAAATCGTTTGTCTTAGAATTAACCAGAAATTCAACCGTTCCGGCATTAGTGTAGTTTGTTTCCCGAGCGGCTGAAACAGCTGTTTCATGCATTGTTTCTAAAACATCCGCGGGAAGATCAGCCGGGGCGATTTCCAGCAACTTCTGATGCCTTCTTTGAATGGAACAATCCCGGGTCCCTAAATGGATGACATTTCCATGATGATCAGCCAATATCTGAACCTCAACATGCCGGGGCGCTTCAATACATTTTTCCACATAGACTTTTTCATCGTTAAATGCCGAAAGCGCCTCCGCCCTTGCCAGCGGCAACTGAACCAGGATATCTGATTCATTCTCAACCTTTCTGATTCCTTTTCCCCCTCCGCCTGATGATGCCTTCAACATAATCGGATAGCCATAATTTTTGCCAAATTCAACCGTCTCATCAATGCCCTTATCCCCCGAGGAAAGGTTATCCGTACCCGGTATAAAGGGGATGCCTGCCCTCTTCATAATTTCCCGGGCCTTTACCTTATTCCCCAGATCCTGAATCACATCAGAAGAGGGGCCGATAAAAACGATCCCTGCTTTTTCGCAGGCAGCGGAAAACTCAGCGTTCTCGGCTAAAAATCCGTATCCCGGATGAATTGCATCGGCGCCGCTTATATGGGCCGCCCAGATCATCCTGTCAGGGTCAAGATAATCCTTCCGCGGCCCGTCTCCTACCAGGATAGCGTCGTCAGCAAATCTGATAAATAATGCCTCACTATCCGGTTTCTCATAAACGGCTATGGCAAAGAGTCCTAATTCCTTGACCGTTCGAATGATTCTGAGCGCAACTTCGCCCCGGTTAGCTATCAAAACCTTTTGAATCTTTCTTTTTTTCACCATTGCCTTCCCTTTCTTTATTTTGAACATAGCGGTTCAGAACCTGCCGGTTGTGTCAGTTCACTTTTCTTCAATTTGATAACCACATGCTCCTTGACAAATACAAATCCCACCATGAGATAGGAATAGGGGAGAGCATAAAGGTCCCATCTATTCTCATCTCATCTGGGTGTACGCTTGATATTACGTCTCATTCGCGTGCCACTGCGCCAGCGTGAATAGCCCAAAACACTGCGGATGAGACATTTCGTATTCTCATATGTGACAAATATAGTACCTTTTGTCACAATTTTACAAGATAGGCTTTTCCATTTGCCCAACTATTCAGCAAAATAGTACGTAATGTGAGGCGTACACCCTCTCATCTTTAAATTATTTTTTTATTTGTTTGCTGTGGGAGAGATGTGCGAGACGGTTGAGAGCATTTATATAGGCTTTGGCGCTGGCCATAATTATGTCGGTGTGGGCTCCCTGTCCGTTTACAATAATGTCATTTTCTTCCAGACGGACAGTAACTTCTCCTTGAGCATCGGTGCCGCCAGTGATGGAATTTACCGAATATTTAAGAAGTTTACTCTTTGTCCCGATCATTTTGGCTATCGTCTTGAAGGATGCATCCACGGGTCCATCACCAAATCCAGCGTCTTTAAACCGTTTTCCATTCACTTCCAGTTCCAACGTGGCAGTTGGTATAGCTACCGTCCCACTGGCGACGTTCATATTAAGAAGTTTATATTTTTCCGGAACCTGCAGGATTTCATCTGCCATGATGGCATGCAGGTCTTCGTCAAAAACTTCTTTCTTCTTGTCTGCTAAATCTTTAAACCGTTTAAATACACTTTTAATCTCTTGCTCAGTAAGCTCAAACCCCAGTTTTTTCATGTGCTCTCGGAAAGCGTGGCGTCCAGAGTGCTTTCCCAGCACCAACGTGGACTGAGGGACCCCGATCGATTCAGGTGTCATGATTTCATAGGTAATCTTTTCTTTAAGCAAGCCATCCTGATGAATGCCCGACTCATGAGCAAAAGCATTGGCTCCCACAATAGCCTTGTTTGGCTGAACGTTTATTCCGGTAATGCGGCTTATCAAGCGGCTGGCCGAAAATATCTGCTCCGTTATTACCTGCGTGGTTAACTGTAAAAAATCTTTTCTGGTCCGGATGGCCATAACCACCTCTTCTAACGAGGCGTTTCCCGCCCGCTCTCCAATTCCATTGATGGCGCATTCCACCTGGCGGGCTCCGTTAAGGACTGCTGCCAGTGAATTCGCCACCGCCAACCCCAGATCATTATGGCAATGAACGCTTAAGATAGCTTTATCAATATTTGATACGTTTTCACGGAGATACTGAATTAACCCTCCAAATTCCTGGGGGATAGCGTATCCAACGGTATCCGGGATATTAATAGTAGTAGCTCCTGAGTTAATGGCCGCCTCTACAATCTGGCAGAGATAATCCCGATTGGTGCGGGTGGCATCCATAGCAGAAAATTCCACATTGGGAGTATAGGACCTTGCCCGTGTTACAGCCTTGATGGCCTTATCAAGAACTTTTTCGCGAGATAATCGAAGCTGATATTTCAGGTGAAAATCAGAAGTGGAGATAAAGGTGTGAATAACGGGATTATGAGCTTCCTTAACCGCCTCCCAGGCTCGATCAATATCTTTATCTTCCGCCCGGGCAAGGGCGGCGACCTGACATTTTTTTATAGATTTAGCGATTTTTCTCACAGCCTCAAAGTCACCTTCAGAAGCAACCGGAAAGCCGGCCTCAATAATATCCACATTCAGCTTTTCTAATTGCCTCGCCACTTGAAGCTTTTCCTGAATATTCATGCTGAATCCTGGAGACTGTTCTCCATCTCTCAGGGTAGTATCGAAAATTAAAATCTTTTCCATTGGGTTTTTCCGGTTCAAGGCGATCAAACTTTAATTTTTTTTTCTTCTTCTTCTTTTTCTTTCAGGAGATCCTTATTTTTTATAGCTTTCACCTTTTCCTTTACTTCCAAAACCGGCCCCGATAATGCATAAAGCAAACCAAGGGTAAAAAGAGTGATTTGGGGTTCAGCCGCAATTATGATGATAACGCACAGGGTAATGACCAGGGTTTGGAATGACTTTTCCCCGGTCAATCCCAACTGCTTGAGGCCATAATAACGGACTTTACTCACCATCATTAAAGATAGAAAAAAAGTCAAAAACAGAATGGGCACGGGTTTGTATATCTCATTCAATCCTAAATAATTCGAAATGATTATGGTGGTAGCTAAGATTCCCCCTGCCGCAGGAGTAGGCATTCCCTGAAAGAATCTCATTTCAATGGTGGTGGAGTTGATGTTGAATCGAGCCAGACGCAGGGCTGCGCAAGCAACAAAAAGAAAAGCGGCCAGCCAGCCGATTCTCCCGAAAGGCATCAATGCCCACGCATATATCATAACCGCGGGAGCAGCTCCAAAAGCAATGAGGTCCGAGAGGGAATCATATTCCATTCCAAACCGACTACTTGAATGACTAACCCGGGCTATCTTGCCGTCAAGCCAGTCAAAAACAGCAGAAAATATTATCGCCCATGCCGCTCTGGTAAAATCACCATTAAAAGAGGCGACAATAGAATAGAAGCCACAAAACAAACTGCAAGTGGTGAATAAATTTGGCAGAAGATAAATTCCCCGCCGAAAATTTTTTTTGTGGATAGTTTTCTTCCCGCTTGCAAAATAATTCTTTTTCATGAGGGTATCCCTGTTATTTATGTTTTACCCACGGCATCATAGCTCTTAGTTGACTCCCCACCTTTTCAATAAGGTGCTCCTGATCTTTTCGTTGAAGGGCATTAAACTGCGGCCGGTTAGCCTGATTTTCCAGTATCCATTCTTTAGCAAACTGACCGGTCTGGATTTCTGCAAGAATTTTTTTCATTTCTTTCCTTGTGTCATCATTGATAATACGTCGACCTCGAGTCAGATCACCATACTCAGCAGTATCGCTAACAGAATAACGCATATAATTTATGCCCCCCTCATAAAACAGATCAACGATCAGCTTTAGTTCATGAAGGCATTCAAAATAGGCAATCTCCGGTTGATAACCAGCTTCCACCAATGTCTCAAAACCTGCCCGCACCAATTCCGAAACCCCACCGCAAAGCACAACCTGCTCACCAAAAAGATCGGTTTCAGTTTCCTCCTTGAAGGTAGTCTCTATCACTCCTGCCCGGGTTGCTCCGATACCCTTGGCATAAGCCAAAGCAGTCTGTTTTGCCTGACCACTAAAATCCTGAAAAATCGCAATAAGAGATGGCACACCCGCTCCCCGCTCATACTCCCGTCTGACCAGATGCCCCGGTCCTTTGGGAGCAACCATAATAACATCAACGTCTTTCGGTGGAACTATTTGATTGAAATGAATGTTGAACCCGTGGGAAAAAAGCAGAGTCTTTCCCCGGCTCATCTGGGAAACAATATGAGAACGGTAGATAGCAGCCTGAGCATCGTCAGGAATAAGAATCTGGATGACATCGGCGGCTTTAGCCGCAAGAGCAACATCCACCGGTTTGAATTTATGCTTCAATGCCAACTCATAATTAGGGGTTCCTTCTAATTCAGATACGATCACTTCTATGCCACTGTCACGCAGATTTAGTGCCTGGGCATGCCCCTGGCTTCCATATCCGATAACAGCTACTTTTTTCCCTTTAAGGATATTCAAATCTGCATCTTTTTCATAATAGATCTTTGCCATTTTTTTCTCCTTTTTTAAACACAGTCTAAAATATTAGTTTTTTGTTTTACTGCCTCTGCTCATTGCTACTGTGCCGGTGCGGGTAACCTCTTTTATCCCCATGGGCTTTAAGAGGGTTATGATTGCTTTAATTTTATCTTCATCCCCGGTTATTTCAATAACATATGAGTCTAAGCTTATGTCTACTACTTTTCCTCGAAAAATATCAATAATGCTTAGAAGTTCTGATCGGTTACTATCATTCACACTAACCTTGACAAGGGCTATTTCCCGATCGACAAAATCACCATTAATAAAATCCACCACCTTAATGATATTGATAAGTTTATTGAGTTGTTTGGTGATCTGTTCGAGGATCTGATCATTACCGCGAGTTACAATGGTCATGTGAGAGACCATGGGATCAATGGTCTCCGCAACCGAAAGGCTTTCTATGTTAAATCCCCGTCCGCTAAACAAACCAGCCACCCGAGAAAGCACGCCTGATTTGTTCTCTACTAATATCGAAAGAGTGTGCCGCATAATTTTTTATACCAATAACATTTTGTTAATAGGTGCTCCCGCCGGAACCATCGGGTATACACCCTCCTCGGGTTCCACCACAAAATCCATTATGACCGGACCGGGTGTGGATAAAGCCTTTTCAATAACTGAAACAACCTCTTTGGGTTCGGTTGCCCGAAGCCCCAGAATTCCGTAAGCTTCAGCCAGCTTAACAAAGTCGGGAACAATATCCATAACTGTATTAGAATATCTTTTTTGATAAAAAAGCTCCTGCCACTGTCGAACCATTCCCAAATACCCATTATTAAGAATAGCAATTTTTATCGGGAGTTTGTATTGGACGGCGGTTGCCAGTTCCTGAATATTCATCTGAATACTGCCATCCCCGGCAATATCAATTACTACCCGGCCGGGAAAAGCGATTTGAGCTCCAATAGCTGCCGGCAAACCATATCCCATGGTTCCCAGCCCTCCGGAAGTAAGAAAAGTCCGGGGTTTTATAAATTTGAAATACTGGGCGGTCCACATCTGATTCTGGCCGACTTCAGTGGTAATGATGGCTTCCCCTTTAGTGGCCTCCGAAAATTTTTCCACTATAAACTGTGGCTTGATAACGTCTTTTTGCACATATTCTAAAGGATAGGTGTTTTTCCATTCGTTGATCTGTTGAAGCCAGTCTTTACGGACTTCCCCCCAGTCCTCTTTCCTGTCTTCCTTTTCAAAAACCTCAAGCATATGTTTCAGGGTTGCTTTAACATCACCTACAATAGGAATATCCACCTGCACATTCTTGCTGATAGATGTGGGGTCGATGTCAATATGAATTATCTTGGCCAAGGCGGCAAATTCATCAATTTTCCCCGTAACCCGATCGTCAAATCTGGCACCCACGGCAATCAGAAGGTCACAATTAGTTGCTGCCATGTTCGCCCGATACGCCCCGTGCATCCCTAACATACCCAAGGAAAGGTCATCATCATCTTCAGGAAAAGCCCCTAAGCCCATCAGCGTTGTCGTAACCGGGATAGACAATTTACGAGCAAGGGAAATTAATTCCTTTGACCCATTAGAACTTATGACTCCACCCCCGGCATATAATACCGGTTTCTCGGCCTTGAGAATTTCTGCCATTATCCGTTTGATTTGACCAGTGTGGCCTTTAATTGTAGGGTTATAGCTCCTAAGTTTAACAACACTGGGATAACGATACTCGCAAAAAGCATTCATAACGTCTTTGGGCAAATCAACCAGAACCGGCCCCGGCCGACCAGTCTCAGCAATGTAGAAAGCTTCCTTGACAGTCTGGGCCAATTCCTCAACATCTTTTACCAGGTAGTTATGTTTGGTACACGGTCGAGTGATGCCAACAATATCTGCTTCTTGAAAAGAGTCATTCCCAATCAGCATTGTCGGTACCTGCCCCGTGAAAACAACCAAAGGGATTGAGTCCATGCAAGCTGTGGCGATACCGGTAACCGTGTTTGTCGCTCCCGGGCCGGAGGTTACCAAACAAACCCCCACCTTGCCCGAAGCACGGGCATATCCATCAGCAGCATGCACCGCCCCTTGCTCATGACGAACAAGAACATGCTTCAACGAAGGATAGTTTGGCAATTCATGGTAAATGTCTATTACCGCCCCCCCGGGATATCCAAAAACAACCTCCGTTTTCTCCCTCACCAATGTTTCCAATAATATTTGAGCACCTTTAAGACGCAATGGCTTCCCCTTGTACTGCTAAGGATTCTTGTTACGATATCGTGACAAAATTGTCTCGATGTGATCCTTGCCTTGAAGTTTCAGTTTCTTTAATCTTTTCTTCTCAGTCTCCTCTTCTGTGGTAAGATACGGTTTCTTTTCAAGTAGTTCCAACTCTCTTTCGAATTGTCTGT
Organism: Pseudomonadota bacterium; assembly: GCA_021160085.1. Lineage (GTDB taxonomy): Bacteria > Desulfobacterota > WTBG01 > JAGOGO01 > JAGOGO01 > JAGHDE01. Next base: position 14,261 of record JAGHDE010000168.1, read on the forward strand.
GCTCTCCCACATATTTTTTCAGTTCTGGATCCTTATCAATCCATTGGGAGATTAATGACTCATCATATTTTTCCATATTTTTTCTCCCGTTACAGGTAACCTGTGAATGTTAGGCCATTACAAATCGGCTGCCCACCTATCAATTCTTATTTTGTTATTATAATACTATCCATTGTCTATTGTCAATCAAACCAAACTTAAAGGTCACTTTCTGTTTTGTTTATCTGCTCCCCTATGAAGTTCTGCGTCGGAGGGCCTTACGTAAACCGGAGTTAATCTATTTACCTCACTCAGATTGCCCTTTTTTATCTCTTCCAGCCCCAAAAAAGCAACCGTAGCCGCCCGCAGATGATTTAAGTGAGGAGGGGCAAAAACAGCTCTCGAGCCAAGAGATTCTTCAAACAATGAGCGATAGCGCTCAATCCCATCCCCGATAAAAATCACCTTTTCGTCAACAAATTGCAAAAAATCATCTTTTTCTAAGAGGTCCTGTAGTAGCTTATGCGGCGAAATTACCATATCAAGCGTCAGTTTTTGAGGTCCTTGGGAATTGCTCCAACGATAAAGGGAGGCAAAGACTTCTTCTTTTCTTGCATCCAACATGGAACAAATTATTGTTTCCGAGCCAAAACAATTTTGCGCCAGAGCATAAAGGGTTAGGATTCCGACAACTGGTTTTTTTTCCGCCCACGCCAGCCCTTTTATCGTGCTAACCCCGATTCTAAGGCCAGTAAAAGATCCCGGACCAATGGAAACCGCGAGAGCATCGATTTTCGAAAATGGAATATCAATATTTTTTAACATATGATCAATCGTTGGAAGAAGACGCCCCGAATGAGTAGCACTTAAATTAAGGGTGCATTCTCCAATCAGTCCATCTTCATCAACAACCGCAACGCTCCCAACCCAGGTGGCAGTTTCAACTCCTAAAACAAACATATCCCTCATCTCCAGGGAATAAACTTACTAATATTTTCAGGGAGTACTCGTTGAATATCATTATAGGTAACAACAACCATCAACAAAATAAGAATGGCTAATCCTATCTGCTGAGCAATCTCAATTTTTTTAACACCCAGGGGTTTGCCTCTTATAAATTCAATACCCAGAAACAATATATGCCCCCCATCCAACACCGGAATGGGTAAAAGATTAAGGATTCCCAAGCTTAACGACAAAAAAGCCATAAAAAAGAGAAGGGTGGACATTCCAGCTTTGGCGGCCTGACCAGTCATTTGAGCGATCATTATCGGGCCTCCAAGGGTTTTAACCGAAAGCTTTCGCGTAACCAGATTTTTCAAGACATAAAACGTCATCCCGGTCATTTCAAACATTTTTTGGGTTCCCTTTTTTAGGGACTCAAAAAAACCATATTTTTCAATCATCATCTCCATAAATGGCGAAATCCCAATAAAAAGCCGTTTTTCTCCATTTATTTCCTCCAACCTGGGCTTTACAAAAAAAGAAAGCTTCTCTGTTTCCCTTTGAACAACAAAGACGGTCTCTTCTTCTTTTCCATGTTTTTGGATCAATTGAGAAACCTGATTCCAATGGTAAACAGGTTCGTCATCGATATAAAGGATGCGGTCGCCAGGCTTTAATCCCGCTGCCGCAGCCGGATAGTTTGGGGTGAGAAAATGGATAATGGGGTCTATTTGGTGCATCATCCCGGCATATCCGGTTCCGTAAACCCTGTTGGTGCTTGGGGTTAAACCCCTTTCCATAAACACTCCATCGCGCAAAAATGAAACTACCAGATTGCTGCCCGGGTTAGTTATGATAAAATTTTCTAACTCCCCCCAGTTTTTGATAGTTGCCCCGTCTATTCTTTCTATACTATCTTCCCGTTTAAAGCCAGCCTCCTCAGCCGGGGAACCATTCTCTATCCAGCCTATAACGGGAGGCTTTTTTACATAGGCAGGAACCTGAGTTCCCATCATAAAAACAATGGGGAAAAGAATACCGGCAAGGATAAGATTCATAACCGGACCCGCTACAACAATTTTGACCCGGTCAGCAACACTGCGGGAAGAAAATTCAGAAGGATCATTTTTCAGTTCTTCTCCTGGTTCCTCCCCGGCTAACTTTACATATCCTCCGAGGGGAAAAAGGGAAAGAAGATATTCGGTTTTCTTTCTCTTAAATCCTATCAGCTTGGGACCAAATCCCAGAGAAAATTTTTCTACCCGGACTCCCAGCCACTTAGCAACTATAAAATGGCCAAATTCGTGAATAAAAATCAGAACACCAAGAATAATTATGAATGATACGATGGTAATCATCTGTTTCTACCTCTTTTAAAAACTACATGTATTAGAAACCCCAGAACTCTCTCCATATCTATAAACACCATTTTAACTTTAAATAATCCATCTCCCCCCCCTTCAAAAAATGCTCTGTAATCTTTTGGGAACTATGTCATACCAGCTATAATTTGGCCAGCTTCCTGACCAGCCCATGCATTAATTTCTAATGACTCCTCAACATCGTTCAGCTTGCGAGGCGTATGGAGATCCATGGTTCTTGCCACCACCAAGGGGATATTGGAAAAGCTGAGACGATTTTGTAAAAAAGCGCCAACCGCCGCCTCATTAGCCCCATTTAAAACCGTGGCCATGGATTCTTCTTCCTGAAGAGCCTGATAGGACAATCGCAAAGCAGGAAAGCGCTCTTCATCTGGTTGCATAAATGACAATTGGCCAACCTCAGCTAAACTGAGAGAAGGAAGAGTATTTTTTGACCGTTCCGGATAAACCAGAGCATAGGAGATGGGAATCTTCATGTCCGGAACCGACATCTGCGCTATTGTGGATCCATCGCAATATTCTACCATTGAATGAATTATACTCTGAGGATGAATAACAACTTCTATCTTCTCCGGCGAAATATCAAAAAGCCAGCGCGCTTCAATAACTTCTAACCCCTTATTCATCATGGTAGCTGAATCAATGGTTATCTTCTTCCCCATCTCCCAGGTTGGATGCTTTAAGGCTTCCTCAGGCGTAACCTTTAATAAATCTTTCGAATCAAGGTTTAGAAACGGCCCTCCTGAGGCAGTAAGGATAATTCGACGGATGTCTGCCCTCCTGTGCCCCTGAAGGGCCTGAAAAACAGCACTATGTTCGCTGTCAATAGGCAGTATTTCCACTCCGTTCGATCGAGCCGCTTCCATTATTAATCGACCCGCAACAACAAGTGTTTCTTTATTGGCCAATGCCACTCTTTTTCCCGATTGAATGGCTGCCATGGTAGGCGCAAGTCCAATTGAACCAACCATGGATGAAACCACAAGGCCAGCTTCGGGATGGGTGGCTACTCTTTCCATTCCATCTTGGCCAAATAAAATTTCAGTTGATGGTGTTGCAGGTAAGAGGCTTTCAAGCTTTTCTGCCAGACCTTTGTTATCCACGGAGACTAAATCAGGCTTAAACACTTGGATTTGTTTTAGCAATAGATCGATATTTTTACCTGCTGCCAGACCTGCAACCTTAAATCGATCCGGGAATTCAGCAATAATCTCCAGAGTATTAGAACCAATGAACCCGGTAGATCCTAAAACAGAAATTTTTTCCATTAGCTCCCTTTATAAAACAAGACAAAATAGTAAAGAAATGGGATAGTAAAAAGAAGGCTGTCAACCCGATCCAAAAAACCGCCGTGTCCAGGGAGAAGGCCGCCAGAGTCTTTAACCATAGCTTTTCTTTTCAGGATAGATTCCCAGAGATCTCCTAATTGACCCAATATACCTAATATAATTGACAATGGAATAAGAACCGTCTTAGAAATATCGGGCAGGAAAAAAATGGCGAATAACAATCCACTCAGACAGCTTCCGATCAATCCGATGACGGCTCCCTCAACCGTCTTGCCGGGACTTATCTGCGGTGCAAGCTTGCGGTGACCCCAAAATTTACCGCCGTAGAAAGCAAAAGTATCACCAGCGAACACCACGGAAAAAAGCAAGAATATCCAAGGTTTACCCTCTGTTAAATCCCTCAGCCAAATTACGTGCGAGAGAAAAAAACTGATGATAAAAACACTTATTAATTGGTTTCCAAAATCAGGATCAGCAGTTCTTTTGTTCTGAAATTGTACTATGGAGAAAAAACAAAGAAGCAATCCGATCCCGGCCATGATGGCAACAAGGTCAGCCTTTTGAGAAAAATAAAATCCTTCTGTTAAGGCCAAACCCAAACCAATGCCTAAGAATTTATGGTGTTGATCACTAAAAGAAAAGTCATAATATTCTTTTAAAACCAGAAAATTTACCAATATGGTAAAAAGAAAAAAAATCGGCTTTGGACAATAGCCGACTGCAAGCAAAACAACCGTTAGCCCGACCACCCCGGTAATCCATCTATGTTGGTGGTCTTTCTCTTTATCCATAATTATTTTTGTTTAACCGGTTTTAATTAATTGTTCGCTTGTAAGGCCAAAACGCCTCTCCCGATTTTGATAATCTATCAAAGCCCGTATCATATCTTCTCGTTTAAAATCCGGCCAGAGAATTTCCGTCACATATATCTCGGTATACGCCATCTGCCAAAGCAAAAAATTGCTCAGCCGCATTTCCCCACTGGTACGAATTAATAAGTCCGGATCAGGAATTCCTCTGGTAAACAAATAGCTTGAAAAAGATGATTCGGTAATATCTTCTTCCTTTAAATTATTCTCTTTAACCGCTTTAATTATCCTGTGAATTGCCTGGATAATTTCATCCCGACCTCCATAACTGAGAGCAAGATTTAAAATCATATCGTCACAGGTTTGGGTCTTTTCGACGACTTCTTGTAATATCTCAGAGACCGGCAAAGGGAGATCCTGAATATTCCCAATGACCATCAAGCGGATATTGTTCTTCAAAAGGCCATCTATTTCATTTTTCAAGTACCTTTCCAGCAGATTCATTAATGCTTCAATCTCTTTTTTGGGCCGTCTCCAGTTTTCAATCGAAAAAGCATACAGGGTTAAATACTTAATCCCTATTTCACGACAAAGTTCCACCACCTCACGAGCCGATTCTATCCCCTTCCGATGGCCTATGATACGCTCTATGGATCTCTTTTTAGCCCACCGACCGTTCCCATCCATTATAATTGCAATATGACGGGGTAACTTCTTCTTAACTAACCGATCCATAAAATGAAACCTTTACAAAACGCCGAAACAGGGGAGATGAAAATAAATCAAGATTTTTTTGCGAACAATTCTTGCCGAAATAAAATAACCGCAAATTCAACTGATAGCGCCACAAGGGCGGGCTTTGAATTTGCAGTAAGGCTAAAGAGCTCTCCGTGCTTGGATTAGCCTATTAAGTTTACAAAACAGGTATAGACCAGGGATTTTGATCTTCCGGATATATTCTCTTTTGTTGTTACTCTTCTATTATTGCGTCCACAGGACATGTTTCCACACATGTGCCGCACTCCGTACATTCATCTTGGTTGATCACATAAATATCATCACCTTCTTCGATGCAATCTACCGGGCATTCATCAGCACAGGACCCACATGAAGTGCAGTCATCAGTTATTCTATATGCCATATAATCACCTCCTTCAAAG
>JAGHDE010000061.1 GCA_021160085.1 Pseudomonadota bacterium
GGCAAGCTTCGTGCCCTCATGGAGGAATCAGGATATGATGAGGATAGCGAAAGCAAAGTTAAAGTCATAAGGAATATCATCGCCTATAAACCCTCAACAGCACCTGAAGGGAACAAGGCTTTGCTGGACAAGATCCGGAAGTGGGTCGATCTTTTTCTTGATTTTAGCGATAAGAATATCGAGTCCCTTACCCTCTTGAAAACAGGAATAATGGAGGCTGAGGACATCGCAGCGGTTGCTTCCATTGTAAAAACCATGATTGATCTCCACCAAAAAATCTGCGAAAACGATCAGAATAGTTACCTTCAGCTATTAGAGGAAATCGTTATTAGTGACCATGACAATATCAGCCTCAGCTATCGGCTGAACCGACTTATAAACCAGATACATCAGGATGTACTAAAAAATGTATTTGGTGTATTCACCGGATGGAAAAAATTTGTGGGTGAGATTAACACAGTATCAAATAAAGCAGTTGGTATTACTGCTGATGATGAGGGGAATATAGAGCATTTTCCGGCAAACAAGGTCAATATAATTGATTATTCAAATGATTTTGAAAGAGGGAATGCCGTGGTAGCCAGAAGCATAGTAGAAGCATACCTTTCTACCAACATTCATCTCCGCGATAATTGTTATTTAGACTGTATCTCACATACCAACAAGGCATGGTTCTTTGCTGACCTTGGACTTCATGGGGCTAACATATTTGTAGATCTTGATCCTACTCAAAGGCTGATTACAGTAAGTTATGCTGAGGGAGATGTGGAAGATGGGAATATGGTACGATTAAGATTTTTAATAGCTGCCTTGGAGAAACTGGGGTTTGCTGTGGAAAGGACTGAAATTGCCTTTAAGGCTACCCTGGATAAACAAAACGTCGGGTTGCTCAGTGCTGATGAGCTGGTAAACAGGGCAATATGGACCATTCAGGTCTTTGCCAGTGTTGCCGACTTTGATCTGGAGATAGAAGATGGAGGCATTTCCGAACGGGGGCTTAGGTATCATAAGGAGAGATTATCTTCTTCGGGTACTGGATTTCCATTATACAAGATATCCAAAGGGGCCCGGGAACTGAAAAAAATGAGCCGGTCCCTTGATGAGTTAAATAGGGATATTATTATATCTATTTTAAATCCTGAACTTTTAAGAGTGGAGTTAAAGCCAATACCCGATACTGAATTGGGTGGAAAAGCGATAGCGGCTTATTTTAACCGACCTGTTAATAAAGGTATAACTACCGGAAAATTTATTACCCATAAATCAAATCCCCTTGCCCTTAACCCCCAATACTCTGAGCCCGACCCGATCCTTTGCCTTGAACAGTTTACTGACAAAGAATATCTGGAAGGGATATCCACGATAGTTAATATACTCGATAAATCGGTAGGGTCTAAATATGCAGGCACCCATGACGACAAGAGGGTTACCGTATCACTGGCTGATATCCTTGGGGGTAAAATCGCATTTTATTCCTTAAGGGACAAAGACACAAACAAGGCAATCAATGCTTTTGCCGTGGGCGGAGAGTGCTTAAGAAAGGTATCATTAAACGATAATGTTATAAGAGATCCTGAACAAGTACGCTCCCTGCTTATAGAAAATGGTTATAACTTGGAACCTTCCGATCAAAATGCAGAATGGCCTGTCCCCAGGGCCTCAAATGCCCGAGGCATAACAGTTCCAGCTATAATGTCCTGTCCGGGTATTGCCACCGGGTTTTTGAGAAAGAACCGACCCGGGGACGTGCCCACCAACTTTAACAGTGCAATATTCTCAGATAATATCCTGACCCCGTCTGAAGTGGGAAGATTGCGGGAAGCATTCGGTTTTATCACCATCAATGATTCAACCCTCAGTCATGCCCAACTCACCGCTCGGACATTTGGCAAGCCGGGGGTAATTATCCAGGATGCAACATGGACTCTAAATGATACGTATTTTACTCTAAATCTTCCTCTGGACGAACAAAACCTTGTTATTAAAGAGGGACAGATAGTAACCGTTGATGCCATGAGGGGCATGGTTAATATAGTTGGAGCATCTTTTACGCCTTCTGAAGATTGCAGAGATCTGATACAAAACATCTTCACATTGCTTGTTCAGATAAATAAAGGGGCAAACCTTCGAGAATCCTTTTCTAAACTTGAAGACGTGATTGTTACTACCGAAGACGTAGAGATCTTAAAATTTATTATCCAGGAGTTGTTTATTACAAACACTGTATCCCAGAACACGTATAAATTGGAAATCCTGACGCTGATTCTGGATAATTGCCGAGAAATCCTTCAATCCCAACTCGTAGAATATCTGAAGGAGGTTGTTATAGATTACCATCGTCGAGAGCAGTATGATATAGAGATGGCAAAACAAAAACTGGTTATCACCGAGTATGTAAATGAAGCGCTTCATGTGATGAACAGGATCTATAACCAGTTACAAATGCCCAAAGAGATGGAGTATCTGCTTTGCCAAAGGGCAGGCTTGTGCGCTCTCGATTATAGCTCCGATATGGAAGAAATCCAGGGCTTGTATAATAAAAAGGTTAATGAGTTTAAAATGAATGCGATTAATGAAATTAATCGCATTGAAAATAAAGGAGATGATCTGAGCTCACGAGACCTCGGAAAGGCGATACGTATTATTGAAGGGATTTCCCTGCTTCCCTCCTATGATACTGTAATTGAAAAAGAGCTAAAAAAAATAGAGAATAAGGTTGGGGAAAAGGCAAAAGCTTTCAAGATAAGATTTAAAGATTCTGAGCACAAGTTTATCGTTGAGTTAAAAGATACCGGCAGTGTTATCTCACCGTATGTGGGAAACAAAGCCGCTTTTCTTGGTGAGTTAATGGAGACTTCCCTGGAAAGGAACGTGCTTCCCGGATTTATTTTGACCAGTATCGGAGTCAGAAAGATCATCGAAGAAAATAGAGACAAGATTGAACAGATAAACGAAATTTGCAAGTCAAGCACCAGTGACAAGGCACTATCTATCAAAAAGGTTTTAGATATTGCCTCCGGCCTGGCATATCCTGATGATATAAAGGGAAAAATCATAAAAGAGTATCATGCTCTGGAGCGATCAGTAACGACGGAAGAGAAGGTACAGGAATTTCATCGACTGGCAGGCATGGTAAATCTTGATCGGAAAAAACTTGACGCTGCTACAAGTGCTTTGAGAGGATCGAAAGATTTTTATACTGTTCCATTGGGGAAATCTATCCCCTTGATGGGACTTGACGTCAGAGATGAAGAACTAATACTTGATATGTATAGAAAGCAGGGGGGTGTGTTTGTAGTAGTAAGGTCATCATCCATCCTTGAAGACACGCATGAGGAAATGATGGCCGGGCGTTTTAAATCCTATCCTTATATCAGGGGTGCGCAGTTGTTACTTGAGCATATATTGAGGTGTTTGGCTTATTATTGGGTTGAGATAAAAGAGGTGAATGATGAACAGCCGGTTTTCATCCATCAACAGATGGAAGCAGATGTCTCAATGGTAATCAATTCTATAAATATGGTCGAGGAAAAATGGGATGAAGTAATTATTAACTCAGCAAGAGGCGCTGGTGCTGGTCTGGTCTCGGCGATGGTGGACAGCGATCTTTATTTTGTTGATGCAAACCATTTTTCGGTTAAGCGGGTGATCAACTCTATAAAAAAAACAAAGTGTATATTTGATGAAAAGATAGGTTATGGGGTAAAGAATGTCTCCATCGACGACAAGGATGAACAAGTAACCCCCAGCTTAAGTGAGGAGGAGGCATCAGGAATTGCAAAATTGGCCAGGGATATACATAAATACTTTCATTATCCGGTAGATATTGAGGCGGTAAAAAATAATAACAAGGTTTATGTGGTTCAGGTACGGCCTATAGTTTTGCCGTCAACAGTAAGCGACGATAATGAGGAGAGAAAGGTAAGGTAGCTATGGCGGTTCGTTTTAGAAAATCAATAAGGGAGATAAAGTTTCTTGATCCCACCAAAGGGTTTGAAGAAAATCGGGTGAAATTTGAATTTCGCATAGATCCCCTCACCCGGAGAAGAACCCGGATAATGGATTTAAAATTCAGGCTTCCTGCCCCACCTGATTTGGGAGAACTAATCAATACATCGACAAAAGGACGCTGCCCTTTCTGCGGGGACAATTTAGAGAAAATGACCCCTAAATTTCCTCCAAACTTTATCCCGGAAGGAAGATTGCAGGTTGGCGAAGCAATGGTTTTTCCTAATTTTATGCCCTATGATCAAAATAATGCAGTTGCTGTCTTTTCAAAAGAACATTTTATCGGGTTAACCCAGTTTTCCGAAGAACTTTTAGTTAATGCATTTCTATCTTCCCAATCTTTTTTTGAAAGGGTGTATAAAGCCAATCCGAAACATAAATATTTTTCCCTGAACTGGAACTATATGCCTTCCTCAGGGGCAAGCTTGATTCATCCTCACCTCCACCTCATGGCAGATAAAACCCCCTCAGATTATCATAAATTAATCCTGAAGCGGGGGAAGCGGTTCTGGAAAAAGTTCAAGGTCAACTACTGGGCGGATTTAATAGATGAGGAAAAAAAACTCGAAGAGAGGTTTTTAGGAGAAACCGGAAGTGTATGCTGGCTCTTAAACTTTGCCCCCAAGGGAATGATGTTTGATGTGCTGGGCGTCTTTGTTGAGAAGACTTCTTTTCTGGGAATTTCCCGCCAGGATTTAAGCCATTTCGCCCGGGGACTTCAAAAAATATTTCTATACCTGAAAAAGACTAATCTGATCAGTTTCAACCTCACCATTTTTTCGGGATTAAGCGAAAAAAACTATTTTTGGACCCATGCTCGTTTAGTTCCCCGTTTCACCATTCCTCCAGTAGGTACAAGTGATATTGGCTTTCCGGGTTTGCTCCATGATGAATCTCTTTGCATAGTCCGACCTGAAGATGTCTGTCAGGAAATGAAACCCTGTTTTTAGATTTTTTCTGATTTTATGTGTTTTGAAAATTTCTTAAGGGCGCGCTTTGACTATTATAAAAAAGGAATATTTTTCAGGAGAAGCATTTCAGGAATACTATATAA
>JAGHDE010000158.1 GCA_021160085.1 Pseudomonadota bacterium
CCTTTTGTAGATATTTGTATTTGTTACTATTTAATATCTTAGTAAAATAACTAAATTTGAAATCCCTTTACATATTACAATCACTTGTCATTAATTACCATTTTAATTGCAAAATGTCTATTATATAAATAATAAAATAATCTTGACAATTGATCTTCCTTTTTTTAAGAATACCTTTGTTTTTTTGTGCCTTTTAAAAAAAAGAATGCTCTTTTTTAAACTTTAAGAAAAAATTACGGTCTCTATAAATCGACTACTGACTGCAGAGATTTAATCCAAACTTTTTTATCTATCAGTGCTGATGATTGAAGTCCAAAACCTTACCAAGCGGTACGGTGATACTGTCGCCGTAGATAATATCTCCTTTGATATCAAAAAAGGGGAGATAGTGGGTCTTTTAGGCCCCAATGGAGCCGGAAAAACTACAACCATGAGGATTCTTACCTGCTATCTTCCGGCTGATTCAGGAAAAGTAACTGTTGCCAGCAAAGATGTTTCAGAGCAATCGCTTGAGATCAAACGCTGCATGGGTTATTTGCCGGAGAACAATCCTCTTTATGCTGATATGGGAGTGGTTGACTATCTTCGTTTCATCGCCTGCATTCGGCATATTCCCCGCCGACAGATCAATTCCAGGATTAAAGAAATGATAGAGGTTTGCGGTCTCAAAACCGTAGTCCATAAAGATATCGGAGAGCTTTCCAAAGGATTCTGCCAGCGGGTAGGTTTAGCGCAAGCCATGATCCATAACCCGGATATTCTCATCCTGGATGAACCAACCGTGGGCCTGGATCCGAATCAGATTGTAGAAATCCGGGAACTAATCAAAAGGATTGGGGAAGAGAAGACCGTTATTCTCAGCTCTCATATTTTGCCTGAGGTAGCAGCTACCTGTCAACGGATCATCATCATGAATAAGGGAAGTATTGCGGACAGTGGAACCCCCGAAGAAATGTCAAGCCGTACCAGCGGCGATAGTATTATTACCATTGTTATTCGGGGGCCGGTGGAAGAAATCAAGGAAAAACTGCGGTCTATGAAAAAGATTAAAAATTTTGAACTGAAGGAAATCAGGGAAGACGGCAAATCCTGTTTTAAAGTTATCAACACCGGTGGAAATGATATCGGTGAAGACCTTTTCCATATGACCGCCGATAATGGCTGGGCACTTTCTGAGCTCCATCAGGAAAAAGTAAGCCTTGAAAACATTTTTCAACAATTAACCGTCACTGAAAATTAGTCATGCGCAATATTTTCATAATCTTCAAAAAAGAGTTCCACGCTTATTTTAATTCTCCCATAGCCTACGTCTTTATCATATCATTTTTAGCAGTTTCTAACTGGCTTTATTTCCGAGCGTTTTTTGTTATTGGTCAAGTCCAGATGCGGGAATATTTCTATTTTCTCCCCTGGATATTTCTTGTTTTTATCCCCGCAGTTACGATGAGATTATGGGCAGAAGAGAAGAAGATGGGAACGATAGAGATTCTCATGACCTTGCCGATAAGAGACTATGAAATGGTGATGGGTAAATTTCTGGCCAGTTTTTGCTTTGTTACAGCGACCCTGTCACTCAGTTTTTCCATTCCATTGACCTTGTTCCTGCTTGGCAATGTGGACATGGGACCTGTCATCGGCGGCTATTTAGGGGCATGCCTTCTTGGAGGTGCTTACCTCTCCATCGGCCTTTTTGTTTCCAGTCTGGCGGAGAATCAGATTGTATCCTTCATCATTGCCATCATTTTATCATTCGCTCTCTTCATAATCGGAGAAGATATTGTGCTCTTGACTCTGACTGATTTTCTGGTTCCTTTGTTCGCTTTTTTAGGTCTGGGAAAGCACTTTGCCTCTCTCCAGCGGGGGGTTATTGATTCCCGGGATATAATCTATTATCTATCTGTAATGGGGTTCTTCCTCTTTCTCAATACCCGCTTCATAGCAAGCCGGAAATGGAGTTGATATGGCAGGTTTGTCCCGAAAAATAAGTGCTGGCGCTAATTATTTTATCCTCATATTGATAATTTTGGGGTTTCTTGTGCTTATCAACTTTCTTTCCACCCGACACTTCAGCCGCATAGACCTTACCGAAAACAAGGTCTATACCTTGTCGGCGGCCAGTAAAAAAGTAGCTTCCAATCTGGATGATATCGTTACCATCAGGTGCTATTTTTCCAAAAAACTTCCCCCCTACCTGATCAATCTCAAGCAAAAAGCGAACGATATGCTGGATGAATACAAAGCTTACGCAAAGGGTAATATTCAGATCAATTTTCTTGATCCGGCTGAAAATCCTGAGCTGGAAAACAAGATGAGATTTATAGGCATTCCCCAGGTTCAGATGAACATTCTTGAAAAAGATCAGGCCACTTCCACGAATGTCTATATGGGGATAGCGATCAGTTATGAAGACAAACAGGAAGTGGTGCCCTTTATTAAAGATACCAATAACCTCGAATATGATCTTACGAGTTCCATCCTGAAGGTAACCCGGAAAGAAAAGAAAACAGTGGGATTCTTAAGCAGTCATGATGGAGATGATATTTTAAAAAAGTATCAGGCTGTCCACGCTGCTCTAAAAAGACAATATGCAGTTGAAGAAGTTGATATATCTGAGGGCAAGCCCGTTCCCGCCCATGTTGATCTGATGATAGTTGCCGGACCGGATCGTCTTCCGGAACGGGATAAATACGAAATAGATCAATATATCATCAGAGGAGGAAAAGTAATCTTTCTCATCGATATTATCACTATTTCGGGAGGAACCATCCAGGCAACCTATCGGGAAACAAACCTCATAGATTTATTGGAACATTATGGGGTTAAGGTAACCAAAAATCTGGTTTTAGATCGGATCAATGCCCAAATTACATTTCAAACCGGATATACCATTATTAGGGCTGCATATCCTTTTTATCCCAAAATTATCAAAGAGGGCTTCGATCCTGATCACCCCATCGTAAATCAGTTGGAATCCATGATTTTTCCCTGGGTGAGCGCTCTTGAAGTCTTGAAAGATACGCATGAAGATATCCGGTTCAAAGTTCTGGTGCAGTCTTCTCAATACAGCTGGCTTCAGAAGGGAATGTATAATCTTAATCCCCAGCAGCAGTTTATGCCCATCAAGGAGGATATAAAACCGTATCCTTTGGCGGTGCTGGCAAGCGGCAGGTTCAAAAGCTTTTATGCGGACAAAGAGATTCCTCCCGCAAAAAAATCAGAGGGAAAAGCCGCTGAAACCCCTGAAACCCTAAGCGAGAGTGCTGAAGAAAATCAGATACTGGTCGTTTCTAATTCCAGATTTGTTGAAAGTAATTTCGCGAATCAGGCCGGAAACATAGAATTCCTTCTCAATGCGGTGGATTGGTTTACCTGGGGCAAAGATCTGATCGGTATTCGCTCCCGCAGAATCACTGATCGGCCTTTTCCGATACTCAGTGAAAGGCATAAAAAAGCCATCAAATTTGCCAATATCCTGGCAGTTCCAATTCTGGTAGCCATTTTGGGCTTTATCCGGTTCTACATCAAAAAGAAAAAAAAGGTTAAGTTGAAAAATCTAAAATAAAAAGACCATGAAATTTAAACATACCCTTGTCTTGCTGATTATTTTGATTGTCGCGGCGGCTTTTGTTTTCATTATTGAACGTCCTTTTGAGAACAGGTCGGAAAAAATTCGGAAAGAAGCCGGGTTGCTTTTCCCGGAATTACAGATTGAAGAAGTAAAGAAACTACTGATAAAAAAAGCTGATGAGACCACCACTACGCTTAAAAATCGAGATGATGTCTGGTATGTTGTTACTGACAAAGAAAATTACCCTGCTGATCCTCAGTTAATAAACGAAGCCATCAAGACATTACAGGCTTTAAAAAAAGTCAACCTTGCTTCCAGAAAAAAGGATAAGCATGCCCTGTTTAAGGTAAAAGAAAAAATGGGAATGGAGGTCATCCTTTTCGGTTCGGAAGATAAAGAGCTTGCCCGCCTTATTGTCGGGAAAAATGGTCCTGATTTCTTTAGCACTTATATCCGAAGAGCAGATGCAGATGAGGTTTTTCTCTACGAGAGATATTTAAAAGGACATTATGATAAGCCGATAAGCAACTGGAGAGACAAAACAATTTTTGACTTTGATGCTGATGAAGTCACTGAAATCAAGATAGCGAAAAAAGAAGAGACGATCATTATAAGTAAAGATACCAAAAAAAACTGGCATATAGAAAAGCCAATTTCACTGTTCGCAGAAAACAAAGAGGTGGAAAAAATTCTAAACACCTTTTCTTCGTTAAAAGCCTCTGATTTTGCTGATGAAAAGATCTTAAAAAAAAGCGGTCTTGCTGAGCCCGAATGCAAAATTTCCGTAACATTGAAAGACGGCGAAACCAAAACGCTCTTTGTTGGTAATAAAAAAGAAGATCATTACTATTACGCTAAAACTGAAGAGAAAGATTATCTCTATCTGCTTTATAAAACGAGTGTGGAAAACCTGACCCCATCAATTAAAGACCTGGAAAAAGCAGACATAAATCCTGAGGAGGGTGAAGACAAGCCCGAAGAAGAACAGGAAGCTCTGCCGCTGGTGCCCCCTAACAGGCGTTAAAAAACGTAATTTAAACTACGCACGATGATTTTCTTGAAGAGCTTCGGAAAAATTGTTATTTTATCAATATTCCCGATTCTTCTGCTTGGTTATGGAACCGGGGAAACAGATTCAAAAACAATCGGAGATAATATTATGAAAATTATCCTGAGAAGCAGTGCGTTTAACGAGGGAGAGATGATACCAAAGCAATATACCTGCGATGGTCAGGATATTTCTCCTCCACTTGCCTGGAATGATCCGCCGGAAGACACCAAAAGCCTTGCCCTTGTCTGCGATGACCCGGATGC
>JAGHDE010000020.1 GCA_021160085.1 Pseudomonadota bacterium
AAAGGACTTAGTGAAATCATCTAAGTCCTTTTTTTATTTAAGGGGCGATGCGGGATTCGAACCCGCGACCTTTGGCTCCGGAGGCCAACGCTCTATCCAGCTGAGCCAATCGCCCGGTTTATCAAATACTTTTTTATCACAGGTAAGGTCTGAATGTGAAGCAAAAAATTTAAGAAGCGGCGGCTTCGCGCACCAGATCCAATGCCCGCTGGACTCCCCTTGTCGGAAGCACCCCGCCATTTCGAGCAACATGAATATACCACTGGCCATCACCGGAAGCGATATCGATCCAAAAATACTGGGGGAATTTATCCTCCACAACAATTACCCGCACCATCCCTTTCTGTTGTTTAGGATCATAAAGAAACTCCTTGAATTCAACAACGATGTTGCCATGCTCACCAACAGGATTAAACCGTTCGGGATCAAAATGATCCACCCTCTGGGTCTTCAATGATATATCCTCCCTCGATAAAATTTTAATGTGCTCTTGTTTGATCAAGTGAAGTTGATAAAATGTATCCTGTCCTTTTTCACTCCATTTTTTCTCATATTTAGTGCTGAACCGGGGAGGTATTAATCTTTTGTCCACCTTTAAGCCGGTTTCAGGAACCTGCTCCAATATCCAGGTGTAGTAAGGCTCATGGTCGGTAACCACCTCAGCTTTTCCTCCGGGTTTCAAACGGTTATTCAGGAGACGGAGGAAAGAATGAGAAAAGACGCGATTTTTGGCATGTTTTTCCTTGGGCCAGGGCATGGGAAACAAGGAGTATACGCGATCTAAAGACCGGGGCAAAAAGAGACGGTCAAAAGCAATTCGGGTATCTGCCAGTATCAGGCGGACGTTCTCTATGTTTGCCTGGGCGATCCGGCGCAGAGTCCTGCGGACAGAACCCCATTCTATCTCTATTCCCACGAAATTCTTTTCAGGATTTTCCTGAGCCAATCGAATCAAGAACTCTCCATTACCGAAGCCGATTTCCACTTCCAGGGGGCCTTCACCGCCAAACAGCTTTGGCCAGTTTAGCGGGAGTTCGATGTTTCGCCAGGGAACCAGAGGAGTGAGAGAAATATAGTGCTTTTTCATTATATCAAATCGGAACTTCTTGGATCTCCATCTTTAAGTCTTCTAAAATTTGGCTGGCCTCGTCGATGGCATTTTTGTTTGAGAGTACAGCCGAAAAACCTTTGTCACAGGCATCAAGAAGTTGATCCGCGGCCGAAACAAGAGAATCCCGGGTCACCCTTAATACCACCTCTCTCCGCTTTTGCCTGAGCTCATCGGTAATGCCAATGAGTTCTCTTTGGAGGCTGATGAAGCCCTTGTCTCCGGGGTCCAGAGGCCGCTCTTCCAGACCTACAGTGCCGATTATGGCTCTTTCTATCTCTTCCCTCTCTATTTTACTGCTTCGAACATGGTCAAGTGATTCCCGAAAAGCCTTGAGGGTTTCAACTATGTTGGGATCACGATAGGAAGAAAAGATAAAGACGCCTTCGGTTCCGTTTGGGGTTGCCAGGGCTCCATAAGCGCCGCCTTCCATCCTCACTTTTTCCCATAGATAACCGGTTCTTAGAAAATGGGAAAGCACGGTTTCATATCCATGCTCTTTGGTGCCCAGTCTTGCTCCCCTGATCGCCTGGGATACAAAACCGATATTTGTTGCAACCATGAATGACTCCGCTTTTGTTTTTAAGGTATCTTCGCTTTTGACTCTCTCCGGGTCATCAGCCCTATCGACTCCTGAAAAGGTCTCTCCCTCCGGCAACCGAGAAAAGAGATCGGAAAGTTTCCGGCTGGTCTCCTCAAACAGATCTTTTTCAGTAGTCAAATTTATGATCAGATTTTTTCTGGTGATAACCGTTTTTCTGACCTTCTTGAGTGATGAAGCGATCTTTTTAATGTTTGTTTTTAAATCTGAGGAAAGCTCCGCGAGATAAAAGACCTGAGAGAGGCCTTTCCAGCCTTCTTCAACCCTTAAGGCTTCTGAAAGGTTGCTTCCCGCTCTCAAGGAGACAAACTGGTGTCCATTGGGAATAAGCGAAGCATTAAGCCGGTTTCTCAGTTCCAGGGTTAAATCCTTAAACCTTTTTTCATCATCAAAATCAGCCTCAACAAGGAGATTTTTAACAAGCTCAAGCCCCGCTTCCAGATTTTCCCGGAGTATTTTTAAACGAAAAAAGAGGTGTTCACTCTTTCCCGGAAGGTTTCCCGCTTTTTTGCTGGCCGAAAGAGAATAACCGAACCCCCCGGTGTATTGGGACAGCATCCTCGCCACTTCATCATACTGGATACCCGGAAGCCCGGAGCCGCAAACCGCTTTGCCAAAAAGGGGAAGCAGGCGCGAATATTCATCAGGCAGGCCGCTGGTATTGAAAGCAAGGTCTATATAGATTACGCCATTTGTAAAAATATCGTGAAAATAGACGGGAATTCCGGAAGCGAGCCGCGATTTTTCCGAGGGTATTTTTTCCACCTGCTGAGGCAGATCACGGAGTTTAAGGAAGGGGATTGATTTAAGCAATTCCGGTGGATCCGGATTTTCCTGGAACTCTTTGAGTTTTTCCAGCGACTTAACAATCACTTCTTTTTTTTGTTTTGAAAGGGCGCTTTCAAATTTTTTTAGCCGGCTGGTCAACTCTCTTTTTTCTCTTTGAGTCTGCTCGGGGTCGGGACGAACAAGAAGGGTGCTTCGGTGAGGGTTGCTCAGGAGATTCTCATCAATAAGGGTGGTGAAAAAATTTTCTTCACCGGCTTTTTTCTTGATTTCTTTCATCCAGCCATCGAATTTCAAGGTTCTCTCCGGTTCAGCGCCATGGAGCCAGCCCCTTAAGGCCTTTCTCATTAATGCGAGGGAATAAGGCGCTCCCCCTCCCCTGATCTCCCGGTTTCTGAACTCTACTCTCTGAATGGCCGATTTAACGAGTTCCTGCTTAACCCCTTTTTCTTTGAGCTGACTCAGGGTGTCAAGAACAATCTCTTCCACTGCTTCCAGAGATTGAGGATCAGTCCCCCGAAGACCCACGCTAAAGGTTACTTCCTTAAGTTCGGTTTCCAAACCAGTGGCTGATGCCATATCCTCCCCCAGCCTTGAATCAATCAGCGCTTTTCTTAAAGGAGCGCCGGCATTGCCGACTAAAATTTCCGATAGAACTTCGAGAGAAAGGACCTTAAAAGGATCGGTAACCGGTATGGTGAGCCAGTTAAGCGTAACCGTGGACTTCCTAATTAATGAATCATTCTCCTTTACCGGATACGTCACCTCAGATTTTTTCGGGAAAGGCCAGCGCGGCTGGCAAGATATTTCGGAATCAACGGGTAACCGGGAAAATTTTGAAAAGAAATTTTCTTGAAGAAACTCTAAATGACTCAGAGTGGGAATGTTGCCATAAAGGAAGACTTTGCAGTTAGAAGGATGGTAATATTTTTTGTGAAAGTTAATAAAATCATCATAGGTCAAGTCGGGAATATTTTTGGGATTGCCGCCGGCATCGAATCCGTAAACTGTATCAGGAAAGAGAGAACAAAAAGAATTTTCAGACGCAATATACTCCGGGCTGGAATAATTTCCTTTCATCTCATTATAGACCACCCCGACTAATTTTAACCCGCTTGTCAGGTCCCCGTTTTTTTCAAACTCAAGATGATAACCCTCCTGTTTAAAGACCTCCTCTTTCAGCAGGGGAGAAAAAACCGCATCACCGTAAACGAGCATC
>JAGHDE010000060.1 GCA_021160085.1 Pseudomonadota bacterium
AAAAATGAAATGACCCATTTTTTGCGCCCCCTTCCGGCGGGGGTTCGGCGCCCAAAAAGAAAACCTGCAGGAATCCTGGTATCCCTCGGTAGACATTCACGAAGACAAAAACAACCTCATTATAAAGGCTGAGCTGCCCGGAATAAAAAAAGAAGACGTCTCTATTGAAATAAAAGATAATGTGCTCACGATCAAAGGAGAGCGAAAGCGGGACGAGGAAATCAAGCGAGAGAACTACCACCGAATTGAGCGGGTATATGGAAGCTTCAGCCGGAGCTTCACGTTGCCGGATGCTGTAAAGGAAGATAAGGTCAAGGCGGGGTATAAGGACGGAATTCTGGAAATAACCCTGCCCAAGGCGGAAAAGGCCCAGACCAAAGCGATCCCGATCACGGTCGAATAAGGCGGCGAATAATTTTTTGCTCGCCAAAAAACGAAAGGGGTTGGCTTTTAGCTAACCCCTTTTTAATTTCTTTTTAAAGCATGGCGCTGATTTTCAGTTTTTGCGCGCGTCTACATAAGCAAACAGGCGACATCTCTTGCCTTTTCTGAAAAAATACCATTCCCCCGCATCATCCCGCTCTGCAAACAAAACCCCATGATAATGCATGGCCTGCTTTAACTCATCTCTGGTTGTCTCTCTAAATTTCGAAGATACAACCGCTGCGTCCTGGTTTGAACAACCAAGCACCAGTAATAAAATTAATCCGCACAAATAACGCATAAAATCAGTCCGTTTTGATTCCTGTTCTTGTTTAACAAAGGGAGTTGTCTGTTAAAAACAACTCCCAAAAAAAGTTTAACTTTTTAATATCGCATTATTATAAAATATGTCAAGCAAAAATTTTCAAGATGGAATATAAGCCCCTCTCTTTTGCAGCTTGGTGCTTTTATAAAATTACTCTCTTTTTTCTATTAAATCCCGTTCATGCAAATACCGACAGAGAATCTCCTGCGTCTGGCGCTCCAGTCTTTGAACGGTTTCGTCTCCCTGAAGCCGGTAAAGAAAGGGTTTGTCAAGGCTGTTAAAAATCTCTTTAACTTTTAACAGATAGCTTTCTCTTTCAAAAAAATCAACGCCCTGCCCACGAGTTTCCTTTATTCTCCGAATGCCCAAATGGGGTGAGATCTCAATCAAAAAAAGGATGTCGGGGGGAGGGGCAAACTCTGCGTTTCTTCTCTCGATTTCCGAAAGATCGAGCCCTAAAGCCCCCTGGTAGGCTATCGTGGAAAAATAATACCGGTCTAAAATCACTATTTTTTTCTTTTTTAGACCGGGGCAAATTACCTTTTCAACGTGTTCCTGTCGATCCCTCAAAAACCATTCCAGTTCTTCTTCGGGGCTGATCTTGTCCCGTCCGTTTCTAATTAATCCCCTAAGCTTCTGCCCCCATTCCCCATCGGTTGGTTCCCGGGAAAAAAGCGCATCAAAGCCAGCCTTTTCTAACCTTTTAAACAACAATTTTGCCTGAGTGCTCTTTCCCGACCCGTCAATCCCCTCAAAAACGATTAGCACTCCTCTCTTTAAGCTTTTTAATAATACCATCGCGTTTTAAATATTATTGGCTGTTAGAGAGCGGGCATTGAGCTGTTGTAGGTTGTTTTGGCTTGAATGCGGGCGTTCCTTACCCAGTCATTTAAATATTTTTCTTTCTTCTGTAAAGCGTATTTTTTTATTACCTCCTTCTTTTTGTCCTCGAAGTCTTCCCTTTTTGGTTTCTCTTTTTTGTGGAGTTTTATCAGCCAATATTTCCCGTTCGCCTCAAATACCTCCTCGGGATAGGGTTCCTCTACCGAAAGGCTGAAAGCTATTGCCATCAGACTGGCCGTGTTCCCCACCTGGGGAATCCAACCCTTGGTTCTCGAAAAAAGGCCGGTTTTCTTAATCTCCAGTTTTTCTTTTGTGGCTATTTCCTGTAAAGAAGCCCCTTCTTTTATCTTTTGGAGCAGCTCCCCGGCTTTTGTTTGGGCAAATCTTTTGTGACGCTCTTCTTTTAAAATTGAATTTATTTCTTCTTTGGCTTCATTCAGTTCCGGTATTCGGCTTTCTTGTTTGGCCAAAAGCCTTATAACATAATAGCTTTCTGCATTAAAAACGGGGTAGTTTATCTCGCCTGGGTTTAACAAAAAGAGATCCATTGAATCACCAAACATGGGAGGGGTTTCGCTTCTCGAAAAATAATCGGTTTCAACAAGCCTCAGCTCATTTTTTTCAACATACTCTTCTAAGTTTTTGCTTTTGAGCAGTGTCCGGTATGCCCGATATGCCTCTTTTTTAATAAGTTCTCCTGTTTTCTCCTCGGCTAATATTTCTTGAATTTCAGCCTTCACATCTTCTAACGGCTTTGTCCCTTCGTCTTTTATCTCTTCCACCCTGATTATATGAAAGCCAAACTTTGTCTGCACCACCCCACTCACCTCGCCCGGCTTAAGATTAAAGGCTTCCTCCTCAAACGGCTTTACCATCTGCCCCCGAGAAAAAAATCCCAAGTCTCCCCCCTGCTGGGCGTTTGCCTGATCCTGAGAATATTTTTTTGCCATTTCTTCAAACGAGCTTCCGCTTTTGACCTTCAAAAGAACCTCCTCCGCTTTCTTTTTCGCCCCTTCCTCCATATCTTTTTCGCCGGAATCAGCCTTGATTAATATATGCCGGGCATGGATTTTCTTTGGCTCCCAAAAATCTCCGGAATAATCTTTATAATAGGTCTCTATTTCTTCTGTGGTAATTGCGATCCTCTCTTTAAATTTTTTTGGGGAAAATTTTATATAATCAGCCTTTATCTTCTCCGGAAGACGAAAGTTCTCCTTTTGTTCGTCATAATACTTTTTTATCTCTTTGTCGCTAACCACATAATCTGCGGTGATTTTCCCGGGGTCTATTTCAATGTACTCTAAATTAACTTTTTCATTTTTTCTCCCAAACTCCCCCCAAAGCTCTTCTTCGGAAAACTTTGCCCCGTCTCTTACAAGGTTTTTTATATTGGCTGTTGTTAGTTCTCTCAGATGTTCATCTTCAAAGTCGCGGGGCGTTAGTTTGTTCTGCTTCAATGCTCGCCGGTATGTCCTCAGATCAAACGTTCCTTTTTGTTGAAAGCCGGGAATTTCTCTTATGGCGTTTGTCAACACCTTGTTGGGAATGCTTAGGTTTAGGTCGCTGGCGGTTTCAAGCAAGAGCAGGTTTGTGATAAGAGCGTCAAGCGCTTTTTGTTTTAAGTTTAGCATTTTAATTGTGTCTTGGTCTATCTTGCCCGGGTATGTCTGTTGATAAAAATTTAGAAGCTGCTGGTAATATTTCCGGTAGTTATTATAAGAGATTGTGGTGTCGTTAACCTTTACAATCCACTCCTCTCCCTTCTCTTGCATCCCCCCCCATCCAAAATAAAAGATGAAGACTACAATAATGGCTGCGAATATTATATAAATGAGAGTTGAACGAGCCTTTTTCCTTAGCATGTTGAGCAACATCAAAATTTCCTTTCTTTGTTCCAAAAATTTTTATTGCCTTCTTGTGGGTAATC
>JAGHDE010000216.1 GCA_021160085.1 Pseudomonadota bacterium
GAACGTCAATGGGCTTATGTAAATACTGTGGAGACTGATCACCAGGAAATTACATTCCATTTCAATCAGAACAGTCAACATACGGGGTATCTCTTGGGGACGCCCTTTAGTTTTCCAGTTTACAAGTAAATGTTGTTATGGTAAGCGTTTATTATGCCGAGAAAGTCGAGGATAGATGCGCCTGGGGCGTTGCACCATATCATAGCCCGTGGGATTGAGCGTTCTGATATCTTTAGGGACAACACTGACCGCAATAATTTTTTGGATCGGCTTGGTGGAATCATTAAAGAGACCAATACGAGTTGTTTTGGCTGGGCACTTATTCCGAATCATTTTCATTTGGTGTTAAGGACCGGTGATGTGCCGATTGCTACGGTGATGCGGCGGCTGTTGACCGGATATGCGGTTTTCCATAACAGGCGTCACCGCCGGAGCGGGCATCTTTTTCAAAATCGATATAAGTCGATTTTATGCCAGGAAGACGTCTATCTTTTAGAGCTTATACGATACATTCACCTGAATCCGATTCGTGCCTGGACTGTAAAAGATATAAAGGTATTGGATAAATACCCATATACCGGTCATAGTGCGCTTATGGGCAAGGTAAACAGGGATTGGCAGGCTATTGAATGGGTATTAGAGCTTTTCGATCATAGGCAATGGATTGCGCGTCGAAGGTATCGAGCCTTTGTTGAAAAGGGCATCGCCGAAGGAAGGCGTACTGACTTGACCGGTGGTGGTTTAATTAGAAGCGGAGGTGGTTGGGCAGCGGTGCTGGAAAAGCGCAGGGCCAAGATATTCGAGAAATCAGATGAGCGTATCCTTGGTGATGGTGATTTTGTTGAACAGGTGCTTTCAGCAGCTCAGGAGCAGATGGAACACAATTATAGGTTGGCTTCAGAGGGTTATGACCTTGATAAGATTGCCTCAAAGGTGTGTGATGTAATGCACCTTGAGCCTTCTGAGGTATGGGCAGCCGGTAAAGAGCCTAAACGGGTTGAGGCAAGAAGTCTGTTGTGCTATTGGGCGGTAAGAGATCTCGGTATTAGCATGGCTGAATTATCAAGGCGATTAAAGCTGTCCTTGTCAGGGGTAAGTTTGTCCGTCAAGAGAGGAGAAAGAATAGCACATGAGAACGACTACAAACTTATCGAGCTTTAGGAGAAACTGAAAAACTAAAGGGCGTTCCCAAGTCCCCCCCAAGTCCCCCACGCGATATACTCCGAAAACGGTCATGTTATGAGTTGACACCGGCGTAAGAATATCTTATATGGAACGTTATTTCTTAAAATAAATATAAGATATCTTTATTCAGGAGGTTCCCATGAAACCCAAAAAAATGGTGGATGCGTTGCATCAAAGGATTGTCGAAGCCAGAGAATCTGCGGGCTTTTCCATTACTGAAGCAGCGCAAAAACTGGGATTCAAAAATTATCAGACCTTATCGTCAATAGAAAAAGGCGTGAGAAACATCACTGCTGGCGAATTGATCGAGATAGCCCGTTTATATGGCAGAAGTCTGGATTATTTTTTTGAACCGACAGTTACTCCTGAACCGACACCCTTATGGAGAAAAACAGAAACAAGGGATGTGACCAAAGAACAACGACTATTTCTTTCCTTTCTCGTACGATACAGCACCCTGGAAAAACTCCTCGGTTTGAAGCAGAGCTGGACGGAGATTCGATCACCCTTTGGCCGTGATGGTTTTGCGAGCGATGGTTTTGCAACGGCGGATAAACTTGGCGCCCACATTCACAAAATACTGGATCTGGGGTCACGGCCTGCCTCAAATCTGCTTAATATACTCGAAAACAATCTTCGTTTCAAAATTCTGCATTTGCCTCTGGAAAATGGTCTTTCAGGCGCCAGTATTGTGGACAAAACCTTAGGCGTTGGCATTCTCATTAATTTAAATGATGCGCCATGGAGAAGAAGCTTTGATCTGGCTCATGAATTGTTTCATATAATAACCTGGAATGTCTTTTCTCTTAAAGAGATTGGTGATGGTACGAAAAAGACCAGACCGGAAAAATATACTGATATCTTTGCGTCAAGCCTGCTTCTCCCGGAAATTCATCTTATGGAGACTCTTAAAGAAATTGTCCTGAATAGTGAAATCAAAAAGGTGGATCTCATAGAAATTGCCAGGGATTTTGGTGTGTCCACAGAAGCGATTTCATGGAGGCTTGTGAATCTAAAAAAACTCAAGGCATCACAGGTGAAAAAAAATCTTGATGATCCCGGATTCAGAGACCTCGACCGCACGATACGTAGAGGTTTGCATGAGAAATTTGAACCTTATAAATTCCCTGCTCGTTATATATCTCTTGCATGCAGGTGTCTGATGGAAGGCAAAATATCGCGCGGCACTTTTGCGGAATATCTCGAAATCGACAGGGCTGAAGTAGATGACTATCTTGCCGGAGCAGGATTTGTGGAAGAGAACTATGAAAAAATTGCTGTTGCTTGACGCCGATGTGATCATGGATCTTCATACTCTCGGCTTGTTTGAAAAATTCATAAAAGCTTACGAAGTGTCTGTAACCCGGACAGTTCTTCGCGAGACAAAGTATTTTAAAAAAGATGGGCAGCGGCAAAAAATATACATAGGTGATACAGTCACAATTATAGCCGATGTTGATATTGACAGCTTGATGCATGTGCGAAATGAATCGAAAGAAGCGCGACTTGGTATTGATCCCGGTGAACTGGAGTCGATTGCATATATGAGAAATGCGAAAGAAGAAGTAATATTTTGCACTTGTGATGCGGCAGCAATAAAGCTGATTGCATATATGGAGCTTGATAACCAATCGATCAGCATTGAAAAAGCCTTGCGAGATGCCGGGTACAGAAAAAGAAATCTCTATCCGAGGCATTATCAGAAAACATATGAAAGGCGTATTAAGGAAGGAAAAGCTCTGAGAGTTCAATTTAAAAAACTGATATAAGAGTTCCTGCAAGAAAAGGGGGAGCAGTGACGAAGAAAATTTCAGACATTCCTGTAGCGGACCGCCCCCGCGAAAAACTGCAGAAAAAAGGTGCGGAAGCGCTATCTGATCTTGAATTGATGGCTATCCTTGTCGGCAAGGGCACAGAAGGGCATGAAGTTATGTCCGTAGCAGAACATATTTTAAAAATATTGGATTCCGGTAATGAAAAGCCAAATCTTAAAGAGCTGCAGAAAATTGAAGGGGTAGGTCCGGCCAAGGCAACGCTAATTTCTGCAGCCCTTGAATTTGCCCGTCGCCGCATTCGTCCGGAAGGGTTAAAGATATCTTTCCCTGCTGATGTGCTTCCGTTGATTCAGCATTTTGCCGACCGAAAGCAGGAGCATTTTATCTGTGTTTCTGTTAATGGCGCTAATGAAGTTATTACCAGCCGGGTTGTTTCCGTTGGCCTCGTCAATAAAACACAGGTTCATCCCAGAGAGGTCTTTGCCGATCCTATTACCGACCGCGCATCAGCCATCATTGTAGCTCACAATCATCCATCAGGTGGTTTAACACCAAGCAAAGAAGATATTAAAATTACCAAACAGTTAAAATGCGCCGGTGAAACATTGGGGATCAAGCTTCTTGACCACATAATTTTCAATCATAAAAGCTATTACAGTTTTTTGGAAAATGGGGAAATGTAAACGCCCAGTGCTAAAAGGGGACAGTGGAATTCCGGTGGAATTCCGGGAAGGCGGGAATTCCGGGGACAGGGAATTCCCCCTTATTCAATAGAGTTCCTAAGATTGATTTTTTTAACTTGACATCGGCTTACTTTCTGATTATCTTAATTTAGACAACAATACAGGAAGTCAGAAAGGAGGCCCTAATGACAATACAAAAGGCAGCATACAAAATCTTAGAGGAAATGGGTAAACCACTCAGCTCAAGAGAAATCGCAAAAATAGCGCTTGATCGACGAATGGTATCAAGTATCGCACAAGATCCATATCAATCTCATGCCCAAACAATTGAAAAAAATATACGAGGCGGGATCTATAACAAACCAAAATTGGTGTTTGTGAATAGCTCGCAAGGGAGACTGATTGGTTTACCAATATGGGATTCTAACCGTTACTCTGCCCCCGATAAAAAAATACAAAATTTGAGTGAATTGAAGGTTTATGTTCCCACAAAATTGCTTGAAAAGATTAAATTAGCAGATCAGGCAAAACTGATAAACAACTTCGATGAAACGGTTTCCTTTATTTTGACTAAGGGGCTTTCAATTTTATCTCCTGAAATAAAAAAGGGATTAATGGGGCAGTTAGATTCTTTGAATTCACTTTAATAAAATGTGCGGCAGCTAACATAAACTCTGAGAAGGATGCTCTCCCTTGATACAGAAGACTTTCACCCCCAATCTTCATCATCGAATATCCCTAAATGGAAGAGAAATGTTCGAAATGTTTTGCAATACAGAAAAAAGACAGGTGAGATTGAATGGGATGGAAAAGCTAACTATCGAATCTAAAAGTAAAATCACATAACAATGCTACTTCACTTGACCCGCAAAAGCTGCGGGCAAGTGATCAGCGGCGTTTTATCTACAAAAAGGAGGAGGAGGTATGTATGGAATACGTATTCACAGATTGGGACAACCGAAGCTATAAAAGAAAATCAAAAGAAAAGATTTTGATTGAAGCAGAGCATATTTCCTCAGAACAGGTTAAGATTTCGCTAAAAGAATCTGGAATAAGTTTTGTTGATCTAATTCTTTCAAGGAAAGAAGCCGCAGGTATTATCAATGCGCTAAGTGCAACTAATTCTGAATGCAAGTGTATTATTACAATGTGATAATTGTATATTAATAATCCCTTTCTGGGGAGTCATTTGGAGGGCATATGAAAAAATTATTAGTAATTTTAATTTTTGTTAGCATAATTAGCGGTTGTGCTACCGCAAAGCAAACGTATACGTCAGACGGGCAGAAAGGGTACGTTATAGATTGTTCTGGTAGTGCACTTAGTTGGGGCATGTGTTACGAAAAAGCGGGGAAAATTTGTGGAGAAAAAGGTTACGTTGTCCTTGAAAAAAGCAGTGACAAAGGAGCAATAATTTCTGGTAGCCAGTTTGGTTTGTTCGGTGGTTCTATTATGAACAGAAACATGATCATCAAATGTAAAGAATGTAATAAAGATTAATAAAAAAGAAGAAAGACAACCAAAAGCGTAAATCTCGAAAGGGTTCAAGTCTCCGTTTGACTTATGGTGACCGTTCACAAGGGGGAATGAGAGGGGAATGGGAGGGTCAGCCCTTGACATGAGACACAATTGGCTCTCTCAATCATTTCTTTTGTCCCCAATCAAGGGCTGACCCCAAAAACCCCCAGGTTCATCCCCGAGAAGTCTTTGCCGATCCCATTACCGACCGAGCATCGGCGATCATCATTGCTCACAACCATCCCTCAGGGGGATTAAATCCAAGCAAAGAAGACATCGAAGTTACCAAACAGTTAAAATCTGCCGGAAAAACACTGGGAATCAAGCTCCTTGATCACATCATTTTCAATCATAAAAGCTATTACAGTTTTTTGGAAAATGGGGAAATGTAAACGCCCAGTGCTAAAAGGGGACAGTGGAATTCCGGTGGAATTC